>DATLLB010000181.1:0-9594 GCA_035538075.1 Enhygromyxa sp. | reverse complement strand
GCTCGCTCGTCGCGGGCGTGATCGCGGGTGACGATCACGATGAAGTCGCGCGGGTTGAGATCGGGGATCGCATCGTCGATCTCGTCGGCGTCGTAGGCCAGCCGCTCGACCTCGGCGAACGCAGGATCTTCGAGCAGCTCCTCGCGGTCGTCGGCGACGATCACCCGCAGGCCGAGGTTGCGCGCGAGCGGGGCGAGGGCCTGAGCGACATGTCCGGCGCCGACGATGATCAAGCGCGCTTCAGCTTGCAGATACTCCACGAACACCTCCATCGCGCCGCCGCAGCACATGCCGAGATCGCGGACCAGGTGGGCCTCGACCGTGCGCGGCTTGCCGGTTCGCAAGACTTGGCGGCAGGCCTCGAGCACCTGCAGCTCGATCGCCCCGCCGCCGACGGTGCCGAGCGTGCGGCCGTCGGCGTAGAGCAGCATCCGCGCGCCCGCGACCTGTGGCGCCGAGCCCGAGCGGCGGATCACGGTCGCCAGGGCCGCTTCGCCGGCGGCGTCGCGGCCGTCGAGCAGCTCGTAGACGGCCTTGGCCAGCTGTGCAGGCGAGGCCGAGCCGACCGCAGCGCGCTTGGGATCGGAGCTCATGCCCGAGTTTACCTTCTCCGCGCGAACACGCGCCAGCGTGATACGCTCACGAAGAAGTCATGGCTCGCTCGATCATCGCCCCCTTCGTCACTGCCGGCTTGCTGCTCACGCTCGCGGGCGCCTGCGATCAGAAGCAGGATCCCTACGCGATCCCCGAGAAGAAGAAGAAGGTCGATCTGCACAAGATCGACAACACCATGTCGAAGGAGGAGCTGGTCGAGGCGCGCAAGGAGGCCGGCATCAAGTCGCCGGAGGAGATCGCGGCCGAGAACGCCGCCTGGTACGAGACCGAGTCGCGCAAGTACGTCAAGCAGCGGCTGCCGGAGTACCGCAAGCTGATCGAGACCATGCGCGCGTTGCTCGACGAGATCGAGAAGCAGGCGCCGAAGTGGAAGGATGAGGCGGCGTTCACCAAGTTCAGCGACAAGCACAAGGAGAAGGTCGCGGAGCTGTGGAAGCACTACGACGAGGTGACCGGCAAGGGCGGCGAGGGCGGGAACACCCAGATCCCGCTGAGCAAGGCGGCCGACGGGTTCGAGCAGCTCAACCTCGACATCGGTCCCAAGGTGGTCGAGAACGAGGCGTTTCCGGGCGCGATCAAGGAGATCCGCGACAACCTCGACGCGGTCGTGGCCGCGCTCGATGACATCGAGAAGGACGAGTCGCTCGACGTCGCGGATCCCGAGGGCGCGGCCGAAGCGGGCAAGGAAGCCGGCAAGGACGAGCCCAAGAAGTAGGCGCGTGCGAAACGGCGGCATCGCGGGTAGAAACGCCCGCACGAATCGCCGTGGTCGGTGAGCACGACAAACTTCGATCCGGTGCGAGCGTGCTCGCCACGCTGCGCATGGTGGTCGCGTTCTTGTGGCGCTACGGCAGGCGCTACTGGCTGCAGTACGCGATCGGCTTCGCGGCTCTGTTTGCGACCAACTGGGCTGTGGTCCGGATTCCAACGCTGATCGGCGACATCCTCAACGAGCTCGAGGCCGCCGGCGTCGGCACGACGATGACCCCGGAAGTCGCCGCGCGCATGCAGACGGCGGTCGATCCGGTCGGCACGCTCGCGCTCGAGCTGATGGTCTGGGCGATCGCGCTGATCGTCGTGCGCACGGTCTCGCGCGTGCTGTTCTTCAACCCCGGGCGCGAGATCCAGTATCGCCTCGGCCTCGATCTGTTCGCCCACCTGCTCACGCTGCAGCGCCCGTTCTTCGCCCGGCGCAAGGTCGGCGAGCTGATCTCGGTCGCGACCAACGACACCCAGTCGGTCCGGCTGTTGGTCGGGTTCGCCGGCCTGCAGGTGCTCAACGTGGCGGTCGCGATCCCGATGCACCTCTATCAGATGCTCCGCACCGACTGGGTGCTGACGCTGTGGTGCGTGACGCCGGTCGTGTTCGGGGCCATCTACATGCGTTGGACGGTGCACCGCTTCTACGCGCTGATCCGCAGCTCGATGGAGAAGCTCGCTGCGCTGTCGGATCGGATCCTCGAGAGCTTCGCCGGGGTCGCGACCGTGCGCGCGCACGTGGCCGAGGAGGCGGCGGTCGAGCGCTTCCAGCGGTACAACCGCGACTATCTGGATCTCCAGCTCGAGGTCGCCGCGCTGCGGGCCTTCGCGATGCCGGTGCTGGCCTTCACCGGGTACCTCGGGACTGGCGTGGTCTTGTGGGTCGGTGGCAATCGGGTGCTCGCGGGCGAGCTCGCGATCGGCAGCCTCGCGACCTTCACCGCGCTGCTGCTGAGCCTGGTCGCGGTGCTGACCTCGCTGGCCTGGGTGCTGACGGCGATCTCGCGCGGCACGGTCTCGCTCGAGCGTGTGCAGGAGCTGTTCGACATCGAAGCCGAGCTGCCTGCGGTCGAGCGCACGCATACGTTTGCGAGCGCGCCGCGGCTCGAGCTGCGCGAGCTGACCTTCACGCATCCGGGCCGCGAGCAGCCGGCGCTGCGTGGGATCTCGGCGGTGGTCGAGCCTGGCCACACGCTCGGGATCTTCGGGCGCACGGGCTCGGGCAAGTCGACGCTGATCGATCTGCTCGCGCGCACGTACACGCCGCCCTCGAGCGCGGTGTACTTCGACGGTCACGACGCACGCACGCTCGAGCTGGCCTCGCTGCGCGCGGGCATGGCCGTGGTCCCGCAGAGCCCGTTTCTGTTCTCGACCACGCTGCGCGACAACATTCGGCTGCGAGACGAGCGGGTCGGGCAGATCGCGGCCGACGACGCCGAGGTCGCCGGTCCGCGGCTGTTTCGTGGTCGCGCGGCGCGAGCGGGCGCGGCCGAGCGCGCGCACGAGACCGACGCGCGACTCGACGCCGTGATCGAAGCCGCGTGCCTGGGGCCCGACGTGCGTGCGCTGCCCGAGGGCCTCGACACGGTGGTCGGTGAGCGCGGCGTGATGCTCTCGGGCGGTCAGCGGCAGCGCACCGCATTCGCGCGGGCGCTCTACCGCGAGCCCAAATTGTTGCTGCTCGACGACGTGCTCTCGGCCGTCGACCAGACCACCGAGACCAAGCTGGTCGCGGCGATCCGCAGCGCGAGCGCAGGCTCGAGCTCGCCGACCACGGTGATCGTCTCGCACCGCACCAGTGTGCTCGAGCATGCCGACGAGATCCTCGTGCTCGAGCGCGGCGAGGTGGTCGAGCGGGGCACCCACGCACAGCTGATCGCCCGCAAGGGCATCTACGCGGCGGCGCACGAGCACCAGCGCCAGGAAGGAGCGGCCGAGCGTGGCTGACGAGGTCGAGCGCAAGGTCGACGTGGCCTCGACGCTGTCGCTGCTGCGGCGGTTCTGGGGCTTCGCGCGCGCACACAAGCGGTGGTTCTGGGCCGGCCTGGTCGTGATCCCGCCGGTCGCGGCCGTGACCGCGCTGCGTCCGTTGCTGGTCAAGGAGGCGGTCGACGTGGCGATCCCGGCCGGCGACGGCGCGTCGGTGCGCTGGCTCGCGCTGCTGTTCCTCGCCGCGGTGCTGGTCGAGTTCGTGTGCATGGCCCTGCAGGTCTACGCGCTGCAGCGAGCCGGCCACGCCAGCATCTTCGACCTGCGCACGCAGATCTTCAGGCACGTGCTGTGCCTGCCGGCGCGCTTCTTCGACAAGCACCCGCTCGGCTCGCTGCTCTCGCGCAGCACCAGCGACGTCGAGGCCCTCGGCGAGACCCTGTCGTTCGGCGTGTTCACGATCCTGACCGACGTCGTGATGATCGGCGCGATCTTGGCGACGATGTTCACGCAGAGCTGGCAGCTGACGCTGGTCTCGCTCTCGGTCGCGCCCGTGCTGTTCGTACTCGTGCGGTGGTTCTCGAGCGCGCTGCGATCGTTGCAGCTGGAGATCCGCCGGGCGCAGGGCGTGCAGTCGGGCTACCTGACCGAGCAGCTCAGCGGCATCGACGTGGTCCAGCTCTACGGTCGCGAGCGGCACGCGCTGGGCAGCTACGACGCGCTCGGCCAGCGCTTCTTGCAGGCCAACAAGCTGGCCAACATCTACGACTCGCTGCTCTACTCGATCATGGACGGTATCGCGGCCTTTTGCGTCGCGCTGCTGCTGTACTTTGGTGCGCCTGCGCTGCTCGGCGAGGAGGTGCTCGGCTTCGCCGGGCTCGCCGACACGCTGACGCTCGGCTTGCTGTTCGCGTTCGTCGACTACCTGCAGCGCGTGTTCGTGCCGATCCGCGAGTTCTCCGGCAAGCTCGCGACCATCCAGCGCGCGGCGGCGTCGCTCGAGCGCATCTACGGTCTGCTCGACACGCCCTGCGAGACCCGCGTCGATCCACGCGAGCGCGAGGCTCCGCTGGCGCGCTGGCGTGGGGCGCTGCGGATTCGCGGGCTGCGCTTCGCGTATGGGCAGGATGACGGCGCGCCCGAGGTGCTGCGCGGGCTCGACTTCGACATCGCCGCGGGCGAGGTGGTCGCCGTCGTCGGTCGGACGGGCTCGGGCAAGACCAGCCTCGGGCGCATCTTGACGCGCATGTACGACGGCTATCGCGGCTCGGTCGAGCTGGTGCTCGACGGCGACGCCGAGAACCCGGCGGGCCGGACCTTGGGCCCGAGCGAAGCGAGGGTGTCGGAGCGCGCGGAGGCGGAGCCGAGCACGGTCCGAGTCCGGCCCGACGGCCAAGTGGTCGAGTTGCGATCACTCTCGCCGGACATCGTGCGCCGCCGGCTGCTGATGGTGCAGCAGGACGTGTTCATGTTCGACGAGAGCGCCGGCTTCAACGTGTCGCTGGGCGAGCGCTCGCTCGAGGACGATCCGACGCACATCCACTCGGCGCTCGAGACCGTGCAGGCGGCGGAGTTCATCCGCGAGCGCGGCGGCCTCGATGCGCCGGTCGGCGAGCGCGGCCGCAACTTCTCGGTCGGCGAGGCACAGCTGCTCGCGTTCGCCCGGGTCGCAGCGAGGTCGCCGACGAT
Organism: Enhygromyxa sp.; assembly: GCA_035538075.1. Classification (GTDB taxonomy): domain Bacteria; phylum Myxococcota_A; class Polyangia; order Nannocystales; family Nannocystaceae; genus Plesiocystis. The sequence continues at coordinate 4,602 of DATLLB010000181.1, read as the reverse complement.
GCTGATCCTCGACGAGGCGACCGCGAGCGTGGACAGCCTGACCGAGCAGCGCGTGCAACGAGCGATCGAGCGGCTGCTCGAGGGCCGCACGGTGTTGGTGATCGCCCACCGACTCAGCACCGTTCGGCATGCCGACAAGATCATCGTGATGGCCGACGGCGAGATCGCGGAGATGGGCAGCCACGAGCAGCTGATGGCCAACAACGGGCTGTACGCGGATCTCTACCGCAGCGGGTTTGCAGAGGAGTGACGTGCTGGGGCTGGTCGCGTCGTTGCTGCTGGGGTCGCCGCCGCTGCCGGACGACGTGATCGCGGTCGGCTTGCAGTGGGAAGGGCCGGTCGAGTGTCCGGGCGGGGAGCCGCTGCGCGAGCGCCTGGGTGAGCTGCTGCCGGAGCTGACGATCGGCGAGGCGGGGGCGATCGGCGTGCGCGTCGGAGTGAGTGCGGTCGCCGAAGCGTGGGCGGTCGTCATCGAGGTCGACAGCGAGCTGGGCGTGGACCGGCGCGAGTTCGTGGCCGAGAGCTGTGGGGTAGCGATCGATGCGAGCGCCCTGGTGATCGCGGTCGCGCTCGATCCGATCGCGGTGGCCCTGCAGATCGAGAAACTGCGCGTGGCGGCGCTCGAGCCCGAGCCCGAACCGGAGCCCGAACCGGAGCCCGAACCGGAACCGGAGCCCGAGCCCGAGCCTCGCTACTCGGTCTCCAGCGATCCGCCGCCCGATCCACCGCGCGACTCGAATCGCCAACTGCGAGCCGGCCTCGCGCTGCTCGGCGGCGGTGGCTACGGCCCGCTGCAAGCCGGCTCGGGCGTCCTCGTCGGCGGCGTCTCGCTGCTCGGTCGCGCATGGCGAGCGCAAGTACGCGGCGCTTGGCTGCCGCCGATCATTCACGACGTGGGCGACGATCGCTCGATCAGCGTCGATGGCTGGCTGCTCGGCGGTCGCGGCTGCGGCGTGCCCAAGCGCAACACCCTCGAGTTCCCGCTGTGCGTCGGCATCGAGGCCGGCCGCGTGCGAGGCTCCGCGCTCGACCCGATCGCCAACTCGACCACCGCCAGTCAACCGTGGGTCGCGGCCGAGCTGGGCCCGGGTCTGCACTGGGCGGTCCGTCCTCGACTCGCGCTCGGCCTCGAGATCGCCGCGGTCGTGCCTTTCGTCACCGCCGGGTTCGCGCTCGACGAGCAGCGGGTGCTGGGCTTCTCGCCCGTGGGGGTCCGTGCGCTGGCCGGGCTCGAGCTGCGGCTGCCGTGATGGCCAACCACGGATCCACGCGATAGTGGGCACTGCCTACCGATGGCCCGGCGAAGCCCAGCTCCGGACCTCGCGCCCAGCTCGGCGCCGCGCGAAGCATTCGACGCGCTCTACCGACGCGAGCTGGGCTTCGTGTGGCGAATGCTGCGGTACCACGGGGTCCCCGACGCGGCGATCGAGGACGCGGTGCAGGACGTGTTCTTGATCGTGCATCGGCGCTGGGCCGATTGGGATCACGATCGCTCCCCGCGATCATGGTTGTTCGGGATCGTGCGCAGGATCGCCGCGGCCCAGCGGCGCAGCGCCTCGCGTCACCAACGTCGGATCCACGCGGTCCCGAGCCCCGAGCCGACGCCAGCGTTCGACGAGGCCGCGGCGAGCCGCCGCGAGCTCGAGCAATTGCAGCGCGCGCTGGCCCAGCTGGATGAGAAGCTGGCGACCGTGTTCGTGCTGGCCGAGATCGAAGGCATGAGCGGACCGGAGATCGCCGAGCTGCTCGGGGCCAAACTCAATACGGTCTACTGGCGGCTGCGGACCGCCCGGACCGAGATCACGGCTGCGATGGCGGCTCGAGCAAAGGACAGCGAGCGATGAGCGAGATTGATCAGCGCACGAGCAACGCCATCGCCCAGCTGCGCGACGCGTGGAGCCCACCGAATGGCAGCGAAGATCGCATGCTGGCCGACTTTCATGCGCGGCTCGGTCCGTCTGGTGACGGTGGTGACGGTGGCGACGGTGGTGACGGTGGCGAGTTGCCGGGTGGAGGTGCGGGCGGGCAGTGGATCTACATGGCGAAGATCGTGGGCGCTGTCGTGGGGCTCACCGCCGCGGGGCTCGGGGGCTTGGCGGTGGCGGCGAAGTTGGTTCGTACGCTCGATCGACCGGAGCCGCCGCGCGAGCGAGCGGCCGTGATCACGACGAATGACCTCGACCGGGAGCTCGAGCGAGGGCTTGAGCCTTCGGTCGAACCCTCGAGCGATCTCGACGCGGCTGCGCCGACGAGCGTCGAGCAAAGCCCGAGCGAGCCGGAGCTCGAGGCGGTGGCGGCCAGCGCACCGCCCAAGCCCAAGGTCGCCCGCGAGTCGCAGCAGGTCGACCTCGCAGCCGAGCTCGCGCTGATCCAGGCCGCCCGCGCGGCCGAGTCCGAACAGGCGCTGGTGTTGCTCGAGCGTCACGCTCGCGAATTTCCCAAGGGCGCGCTGAGCAGCGAGCGCGAGGCGCTGCGGGCCGTGGCTTCATGCACGCTCGATCGCCTCGATGACGCCCGCGTGGCCGTCGAACGCCTGAGCGCGCTCGAGCCCGGACCGCTGCTGCGCAAGCGCGTGCAGGCGGCGTGCGGAAAAAAGCTCGAGCTCCCAACCACGGATTCCGCTCGTGGTGGTGACGGCTCTCGGTGATGACGAAGCCCAACTACAACATGACCTTGCTGTTGCTGCTCGGCCTCGCGCCGGGCTGCAGCATCGGCGACAAGAACCTCGGCGAGACGGGAGACGGCGACACCGAGACCGAAAACGACGCGGGCCCCGATCTGCCCGAAGAGGAGGAAGAGGAAGGTGACGGTGATGGCGATGGCGATGGCGATGGCGACGGCGACCCTGAGCCGACCACCTGCGGCAACGGCATCGACGATCCGGACGAGCTGTGCTTCGAGGTGGTCTCGCTGCCGGTCTCCGGCACCGCCTTGGACGTGGCGATCATCGACGCCGACGGTGCCGCGGAGAACAGCCTCGCCGATCTCGTGGTGTTGACGAACGACCCCGAGGCGCCGCTCTACATCTGGCACAACGATCCCGACGTCTGGGAGCGCCTGCAGCCGGATCCCGAGATCGTCGTCGGGCCGCTGCCGACCCCGACGATCCCGGGCTTGGCGATCGCCGACTTCGATCCGAGCGGGATCGAGTACCGCGACATCATGTACGCGAGCGCCGAGGGTGTGGTGGTCGGCTGGGACAAGGGCTTTGGCGACGACAATGGCTTCGACGACGTCACGCTCGTGGCCGCGTGCTCGAACCCGATGTCCTTCACCATTGGCCACTACGACGTCGACACACAGGGCGCCGACGTGCTGTGTGCTCACGAAGCCGACGGCGGCGGCATCGAGGTGTTGCTCGCCTCCAACTTCGGCGATCGCACCTTCGCGCCACCGATCCCGCTCGGGTCGGATCTCGCCGCTCTCTCCCCGCTGCGGACCGCCATCGACTTCAGCGGCCCCGAGGTCAAGCGCCGCTTCATCGCGCATGATCGCGTCGATCAGCTGATCGTCTGGCAGCACTTCGACGACGAGTGGTTGTCGGTCAACTATTCGGCGCCCGCGTTGGCCTGGGATCTCGGGCTCACCTACCTCACCGATGGCGCCGAGTTGGTCATCGCGAGCCATGATCCACCCGGCTTGCTGCTGATGGACGAGAACGCCAACGGCGAATTCGTAGCCGGCGAGCTGATCCCGACCGAGGCGCTGCCGTACCAGCTCGCGCCGATCGAGATCACCGCGGACGAGCGCAGGGATCTGCTCGTCACGCTCGGCAGCGGTCACCTCGGCATCTATCCCGGGACCGAGGAGGGCCTGGGTGATCCGGTGCTCATCGAGGTCGGCCCGGAGCCGCGCCAGATGGGCGTCGGGACGCTCGGTTGGACTGGTGACCGCTTGATCGCGGTGACCAGCGGCGAGTCCGTCTCGTTGCTGTACCCGGACCCCTGACCGCGCGCGCGAAGTTGGGTCAAGATCTCGACGTGCCACACGCCCCGCGCGTCGAGATCCATTACTGTCCACGCTGCCGCTGGCTCATGCGTGCCGCGTGGATGGCCCAAGAGCTGCTCACCACGTTCAGCGAGGAGCTCGGCGAGGTCGCGCTCGTGCCGGCGCAGGAGTCGGGGCGCTTTCGGGTGATCCTCGACGGTGAGCAGATCTTCGATCGCCGCGAAGCGGGGCGCTTTCCGGAGGCCAAGGAGCTGAAGCAGCTGATCCGCGATCGCGTCGCGCCGGGCCGTGACCTCGGACACAGCGATCGTCAGGGGTCGTGAAGTGGTTGGGGTGAAGGCGTCGCGCGATCGTGTCATGTAGTGCCGTGACTGCTGATCGGCTCTTCGCTTGTGGTTCGCTCGCGTCACTGACTCTGCTGCTGAGCGGGTGCCCTGGCGATGACCTCGTCGGGACGGAGACGGAGACAGGGACCGAAACTGTGGGTGACGGGGATGGTGATGGTGACGGGGATGGTGACGGAGATGGTGACGGAGACGGGGATGGGGACGGAGATGGAGATGGCGACGGTGATGGAGACGGGGACGGGGATGGAGATGGAGATGGGGATGGAGATGGCGACGGGGATGGAGATGGCGACGGGGATGGAGATGG
>DATLLB010000180.1:0-2449 GCA_035538075.1 Enhygromyxa sp. | reverse complement strand
ACGCGAGCAGCTCGACGGTGATCCAGACGTCGCCGGTCAGCTCGGCACCCTCGGGGGTCTGGCTCGCGGCGACCAGCGTCGGGACTCGGACACGCCGCCGCTCACCCACACACATGCCGGTCAGCACCTCGGTCATCGAGTCGTGCAGGAGGCCGGGGGTGGGCGAGTCGGCCAACAGGAAGGTCGTTGCGTCGCCGTCAGTGCCCATCACGCGCGCGCCGGTATTGCTCGCGAAGCCCTCGAACCGGATCTTCGCGCGTTGACCGGGGGCGACCGTCGGCCCGTTGCCCTCGCGCACGACGTCGATGCTCACGCCGTCGGCCAATGCGATCACCCGCAACGGCGGACCCGCGAAGCCCGGACCGAACTCGATGTTGCTGGGCAAGCTCGGCTGCTCGGGAGCGGCGACGCTCGCCAGCCCGAGTCCGGTCGGTTCGGCTGCGGGCTCGGCCGACACGGTCGGTCGAGTGGATGAGGTACAGGCCACGCAGGTGAGCGAAGCCAACAGAGTGAGCAAGGTTGGGCGATTCATGGATGTCCGTGGGAGATGCCCGAGCCCGCGGACCGCATGGCGATCGCGAGCCGGCGACGCGACCCGAATCATCGTTGGACATCGCTATTCCGCTTGGACGGAACATTGCTGGCCGCCAATCGAGTTGGCGAGCGCAGCGTCGTTGGCGGTCGCGGGCTACGGAGCCGTGACTGGCTCGCGCTCGCGCATGAAGTGCCCGATCGGCACTTGTGGGCCCATCGACACCGTCACGTCATGGTCGGCGGAGATCCGCAGCTCGTAGCGGTTCATGCCCATGCCGCGACCAGCGGTGTAGACCCAAAACACCAACAGCGCCCCGTCGTCCTGGCGCACGAGCTGGGGCGGGGCGAGCTCGGCGACGTCGTACCGCTCGGTGAACTGCTGATAGTCGCGTTGATCGAAGAGCTCGGTGTCGCGCTCGAGCAGGGCGACCGCGAGCCATGCGAGCTCCTCCGGGGTCGCCAAGGGCTCGGGTCGCGTGGCGTGCAAACTCTGGTAGGCGTGGGCGAGCTCCGCGAGCGGATCGGTGGTCACCACGCCTGCGTCCTCGCGCACGACCCAGTAGCTCACGCTGCCGTGACGGACGCTTCGGTCCTCGCCGGCGAACAGCGTGTAGCCGGGGGCGGTGAAGGGCAGCTGCTTCAGGTAGAAGCGCCCGAAGGGCAGGCTCGCGGTCAGGTGTCGCTTCAGCACCCTGAGCGCCCGCTTGGACTCGCTGTCGCGCGGCGGGTCGACGCTCATCCTGTAGCAGCCGGTCGTGATCGCGGCGGCGCTCAACCATGCGCCGAGCATGATCGCCGTGGCGCGGCGTCTGGAGCTCGAGGACATGCGGGGAGTCTACCGGGCTGCTAGAGTTGCGGCATGATCTTCAAGTTTCGCTCCTCGCATGCTCACGCGCTCGCGCTCATCCTCGGCCTGGCTGCGGCCGGCTGCGACGATGGCAAGCACCGCGGCGCTGCAGAGCTGGCCGACGATACCGGGCCCGAGGAAGCCGTGCCGATCGCCGTCGACTGCTCGTTCGTGTTCGCGAACAACCAGATCGACGTGACCTACGAGAGCTCGGGCATGTCGGTCGAGACCGCCGTGGGCGGCAAGCTGATCGCCTCTGGCGTGCTGAGCGACGACGAGTTCGAGGGCCGGACCTTCTCGCTCTCGGTGTACGCCGAAGACAGCTCGGTGCTCTCGTCCGCGCTCTACCAGATGGATCGCACGCGGCTGCCGTACAACGAGTTCTACGGCAACCACGGCTTCACGGGACTGCATTCGGTGCGGGACCCGGATGCGCAGGAGACCGTGCAGTTCGCCTGCTTCGCCCGCGACCCGGGTGACTCGCCGCAGTTCTGGGAGGACTAGAAGTCGAAGACCCCCTGTGGGGGTCACCACGTGCGGTCGAGCACTACGTGCGGGCCCCATCCTCGGTCGCACGCAGTGCGACCGAGGCGGACGCGAAGCGGACGTGCATGGCTCAGTCTACGGCTGGCTGTGGGGGTCAATAAGGCGTGCCATCCTTGTGGGTGAACTGCCAGCGGCCGTCTGTGTCGAGCTCGGCGACGATGTCGTCGTCGGGGTATGAGGCCGCGTCGCCGGGCGTGCGATCGCCGACCTCGAGGTAGAGCACCACTTCGTCGCTGCGGTTGACGAGGTGGTGGGCGTCGCCGGTGCCGGCCTTGAAGCCTGCGCACATGCCTGGCGCGAGCTCCGTCTCGCCGCGATCGGTGATCAGGGTGGGGCGACCCTCGATCACGTAGATGAACTCGTCCTGCCTGGTGTGGGCGTGGCGGAGCGCAGACATGCCGCCGGGCTCGAGGCGGGTCAGGTTGACGCCGAAGTTGACGAGGCCGAACAGGTCGCCGAGTTGATGTTTCGTGCGGCCCTCCATGCGCGAGGCGAAGGGCTCGGGGTAGATGCTCTTGCGGA
>DATLLB010000179.1:0-17663 GCA_035538075.1 Enhygromyxa sp. | reverse complement strand
GCTCTTCAGCCCCTTCTCGATTGCCTCGATCTTCTCGTCGGTGAAGCCCTTGGAGCGCAGCGTCGAGGGATTGACGCCCGGCGCCTGCTTCATCGAGCCGTGGCCGACGGCATAGGCCTCGATCTCGGCGATCTGCGCCTCGGAGTAGCCGAGCACGCGCAACGCTTCCGGCACCGCGCGGTTGATGATCTTGAAGTAGCCGCCGCCGGCGAGCTTCTTGAACTTGACCAGCGCGAAGTCGGGCTCGATGCCGGTCGTGTCGCAGTCCATGACCAGGCCGATGGTCCCGGTCGGCGCGATCACGGTCACCTGCGCGTTGCGGTAGCCGTGCTGCTGGCCGCGCTCCAGGGCCTCGTCCCACGCACCGCGAGCGGCGGTGAGCAGGTAGCTCGGGCACACGCGCGCGTCGATGCCCATCGGGATCGTGGCCAGCTGCTCGTACCAATCAGCCCGGTCCCCCGGGCGTGAAGAGTCGCTGCGCTGCACGTCGTAGGCGGCGCGCCGATGGTTACGCATGACCCGGAGCATGTGCTCGCGGTTGTCCTGGTAGCCGGGGAACGGCCCGTGCTCGGCCGCGAGCTCGGCTGAGGCCGCATAGCAGGCGCCGGTCATCAGGGCCGTGACGCCGGCACAGATCGCCACCGCTTCGTCGGAGTCGTAGGGCACGCCGCGGACCATGAAGTAGGTGCCGAGGTTGGCGTAGCCGAGCCCGAGCGTGCGGAATTTGTAGCTGAGCTCGGCGATCTTCTGGCTCGGGAACTGGGCCATCAACACCGAGATCTCGAGCACCATCGTCCACAGGCGCGAGGCTTGACGAATGGCCTCGACATCCAGCTCGCCGTCGTCGTCGACGAACTTCATCAGGTTCAGCGACGCCAGGTTGCAGGCCGTGTCGTCGAGGAACATGTACTCCGAGCAGGGATTGCTCGCGTTGATGCGACCGTCGCTCGGGCACGTGTGCCAGTCGTTGATCGTGGTGTCGAACTGCAGGCCCGGATCGGCGCAGCTCCAGGCCGAGTAGGCGATCTTCTCCCACAGCTCGCGGGCGCGGAGCGTGCGGCTGACCTTGCCGTCGATGCGGCGGGTGAGATCCCAGGTGCCGTCGCTCTCGACCGCATGCAGGAAGCGATCGACGATGCGCACCGAGTTGTTGGAGTTCTGCCCGGACACGGTGCCGTAGGCGTCGGAGTCCCAGCCGGTCGTGTACTCCTCGAACTCGATCTCGCGGGCGCCCTGCCTGGCCAGCTGGATCGCGCGCTGGATGTAGTTCTCCGGCACCTGGTGCTTGCGGGCCTTCTTGATGGCCTTGCGCAGCGGTCGGTTGGCGCGGGGGTCGAGGCGTTGCTCGGCGGTGAGGTCCGCGTCGGTGATGTGGCAGGCGCGGATGATCTGGTTGAGCTGCTCGTTGCAGATGCGCGAGCCGGTGACCAGCGCGGCGACCTTCTGCTCCTCGACCACCTTCCAGTCGATGTACTCCTCGATGTCCGGGTGATCGACGTCGACGACGACCATCTTGGCCGCGCGCCGGGTGGTGCCGCCGCTCTTGATCGCGCCCGCAGCCCGATCGCCGATCCGCAGGAAGCTCATCAGGCCGCTCGAGCGCCCGCCACCCGAGAGCGGCTCACCCTCGCCGCGGATGCGCGAGAAGTTCGAGCCGGTGCCCGAGCCGTACTTGAACAGCCGAGCCTCGCGGACCCACAGATCCATGATGCCGCTCTCGCCGACCAGATCGTCGGCCACGCCCTGGATGAAGCACGCGTGCGGCTGCGGGTGCTCGTAAGCGTTCTGCGAGCGCAGCAGCTCGCCCGTGTGCGGGTCGCAGTAGAAGTGGCCTTGCGCGGGCCCGGTGATCCCGTAGGCCCAGTGCAGGCCGGTGTTGAACCACTGCGGGCTGTTGGGCGCGGCCGCCTGGCTGGCGAGCATCGTCACCAGCTCGTCGAAGAAGGCGCGCGCGCCCGCCTCGTCCTCGAAGTAGCTGTGCTTGAAGCCCCAGTAGGTCCAGCAGCCGGCGAGGCGCTCGAACACCTGGCGGCTGTCTTGCTCGCCGACGTGGCGCTCGCTCTCGGGCAGCTTGGCGAGCGCTTCGTGATCGGCGTCGCGCCGCCACAACCACTCGGGCACGCCGTCCTCAGGGATCGAGCGCAGCACCGCGGGCACGCCCGCGCGGCGGAAGTACTTCTGCGCGAGGATGTCGACGGCGACCTGCGACCAGCCCCGCGGGACCATGACGTCGCTGGCCTCGAACACCACCGACCCGTCGGGGTTGGTGATCCGGGAGCTGCGGGCTTCGAATTCGAGGCCCTCGTACGGACGCTCGGTCGTGCGGGTGAAGAGGCGAGTGATCTTCATGGGTGCGGCCCTTTTCAGCGGCGTGGAGGCGGGATGGGGCGAGAGGTTGGCGAGGCGGGTGAGCAGGGACAGGCCCAGGCGGCACGCCGAGGCAGCGCGCCAGGGGGAAGACCAAGTAAAGGAGGATCCGACGGGCTCAGGCCGGGGGTTGGGCGACTGAGCTTTTGCGCGCAGGTGTCGGGCGTGTGTCGGTGGCGAAGCGCGCTAGGCGTCGGGCTCGGGCGCGACCCACATGTTGGGGTCGGGTGCCTACCCAACCACAAGATATGGTGTGTCGCAAGAACTAGGCGAAGCGCGCGTCTCGAAGTTATCCACAGTCACCGGCCCGTGGGCTTTGCCAGTTGAGAACCCCTCGACTCAGCCCCGGTGAGGCGAAGCGGCGCATCATGAACTCTGTTCAGATGGGCGACCCTGGAGCTCAAATTCCGTTGGCCCCGTAATTGCTCTCTGGGCGCGGAGCCCGACATCGCGCAGCCATCGTCCCCAGTTGTTCCCCAGGTGACTGTGAGGTCGGCGCGAGCGTGATCGGCGAATGTCCCGCAGAGAGATCTCTTTTTCGCGCTACGCCCGGCTGATCGGCCCGTACCGGAGACGAGGGTGTTTACCGCGGGCGATCGCCCGACCCTGGCCTTGCTCGGGGTGGTCTGCCTGACGCACACTCGACCCACCGCGAGGTCGCGCGACTGTTTTCACGCTGAAACCGCGCACACTCGCGGCCTCCACGATGGCAAACCAAGAATCTCTATTGCGCCGGGGCGAGCTCGAGCGGCTGAGTGCGCTCGAGACCCTCAAAGGCTTGAGCAACCCGGGCGAGGTCAAGCTCGCCGAGCTGGTCAGCTTCCTCGAGTCCCGCGACCTCTGGACTCAGTTCTCCAAGATCACGCTCGGGGACCTGCGCGACGCGTTCACCCGCGAGCCCGAGCCGAGCGAAGCGGACACGCCGCGAAGCAAGCGCAAGCGTCCTCGAATCCTCGAGGAGGCGCTCGGCGACGTCGAGGCCGAGCTCGGTGGTGACGAAGCCGAGAAGAAGAGCAAGGCGCCGATGGACGGCGGGCTCGAGACCGACGAGGTCGCGCGCATGGTCGTGCCCTTCGTCGAGGGCAACGGCGACGTGACGCTCGACGACATCGCCGAGTACACCCGCCTCGATCGCAGGGTCCTGCGCCATCACTTGAACGTGCTGTGCAAGGAAGGCCGGCTCGAACGGATCGGCGTCGGCCGCCACGCGATCTACTCGGGCGTGGCGTAGCGACTCGCTCGCGTGAAGTAGTCCGCTTGCCGAACCGGGTCGCGTCAAGCACCATCGCGGTCCCTTGAGCGACCCCTCGCGAGCGCCGAACCGAGCTCGGGTTCCAGCAGCCGCTCTTCGCCTGCGGGACTGGTGGATCGAGCAAGTGATCCGCCATCACCGGCTGGTGCTCGTCGGGGCGTTGCTGCTGACGGCGCTGTCGGTCTACTTCGCGTCGAAGCTGAAGGTCGACAGCGATCTCCGAGCGCTGCTGCCCCAGGACCACGAGGTGGTCGAGAGCATCGAGCATGTCGAGCGCAATTTTGGCGTGGTCGGCTCGATCAACGTGGTCGTGCAGGGCGGCACGCCGGAGGGCCGCCACGCGTTCGCGGACGCGCTCGCGCAGGAGCTGACCGGCGACCCGATGCTGCGCGAGGTCGACCACAAGCTGGCCGGCGACTTCTTCGTCGAGCACGCGCTCTACTACCTCGACGAAGCCGAGATGGACGCGCTGGTCGAGCGCGTCGAGGCCTGGAAGCACTACGAGTTCTGCTCGGCGGCGCCCGACATGTGCCTCGAGTCGCCGGATCCCAAGGCGCCCAAGGCTCTGCAGGCCTTCATCGATCAGAAGCGCGAGGGCGTCAAACAGCGGGCCGGCTTCACCGACTACTACGAGCGCGACGGCATCGATGCGTTGGTCGTGTTCCTGCGCCCGACCGGCAGCTCGGCCGATCTGTTGTTCGCCGAGGCTGTCAGCGAGCGGATGTTCGAGCGCGTCGCCGAGGTGTTCGCCCGTGACGGTCCCTGGGCCGGGACCGACATGCGCTACAACCTCGTCGGTCCGTATGTGAACAAGGCAGCCGAGCGCAAGGTGATCCTGCGCGACATGGTCCGCAGCGGGGCGGTCGCGCTGCTCGGGGTCGTCATCATCTTGTACGCGCTGTTTCGATCGCTGCGGGCGATCGTGACCTTGTTGATCCCGCTGCTGTGCGGCGTCGCCTGGTCGCTCGGCGCCACGCAGCTGGCCCTCGGTCACCTCAACACCATCACCAGCCTGATCTCGTCGGTGGTGATGGGCATCGGCATCGACGCGGGCATCCACTTCCTGACTCGGGCTCGGCGCGAGCGCGAGGAGCATGACAGCCACGAGAGCCTGCGCCGCGCCTTCAAGGCCGTGATCGCGCCGCTGTTGATCGCCTCGACCACGACCGTGAGCGCGTTTGGGGTCATGGCGATCTCGGAGTTCCCGGCGTTCGCCGAGTTCGGCATCGCGGCGGCGCTGGGCGTGGCGCTCTGTCTGCTGGCGATGCTGACCGTGTACCCGGCCTTGCTCGCGCTGGTCGGGGTCAAGCGGGCCAAGCGGCTGCCGCCCGGCGGCGTCAGTCGGGCCACCGAGCTGTTGCTCGCGCGACCGGGGCTGATCTTCGCGGCCGTGGTGTTGCTGACGGCCGCCTCGATCAAGGGCGTGTATGAGATGCGCGAGGACGGCTTCGAGCGCAGCAGCCGATCGCTGCAGAGCAACGAGACCCGCGAGCGCACCGAGGCCGACGTGTTCCTGATCTCGGACATCTTCGGTCGCGACGTGCACGCCAGCGTGCTCGCGGTCGACGACTACGCCGAGCTCGAGCAGCTCTATGAGCAGGCGCGCAAGCGCCATCAAAAGCGGATCGAGCTCGACGACACGCGCGTCGCTGCGCTGGTCGCAGCGCCCAGCCTGATGCCGCCCACGTCCGTCGACCAGGCCCAGCGACTCGCCCGGATCGAGGCGCTGACCGAGGACTGGAGCCCGCGCACGTGGGCGCGCCTCGAAGGCCGCGACCCGAGCGAGGTCGAGGACAGCTGGGATGCGCCGGACGACGAGTGGGGCGAGTTCGAGGCCTTCGAGGGGCAGCCGTCGGGCGAGACCGGTGACGAAGCAGCGCCCGAGCCCGCACCAGCCGAGCCCAAGCAAGCGCCCGAGCCCGAGCAAGCGCCCGCGTCCACCGACCTCGATCCCGAGGACGGCAAGGTCCTGCGCAAGATGTTGGAGGCCAAGCCCTTCACCCCCGACGATCTACCGCCCGAGGCGATCGGCAAGCTGCGTGGCGACGACGGCAGCTGGGGGATCTTCGCCTATCCCAACTACGACGCCGCCGACATCTTCACCGGCGTCGAGTTCATGAACGAGACCGCGAGCTTCACCGACGACCGCGGCACCTTCGCCGGCGAGCCGACCGTCTACGCGACGATCTTCAAGATCCTCCAGCGCGAGTGGCCGGTCGTGATCGGCATGGCCTCGCTGATCATCACCGCGCTGGTGTTCTGGCAGGTGCGCAGCTTCGGACAGACGCTGATCACCATCGCCCCGCTCGCGCTCGCGCTGTTTTGGACCTTTGGGATCCTCGGCACCTTCGGGCTCAAGCTGAGCTTGTTCAACGTCCCGATCCTGCCTGCGATCCTCGGCATCGGGGTCGACAACGGCGTGTATCTGACCGCCGCGATCCGCCGCGAGTCGAGCACCAACACTGGCCTGCACCGCTCGGTCGACGAGACCGGCCGCGCGATTCTGGGCGCGACCACGACCACCGTGGTCGGGTTCGCAGCCTTCTTGGTGGCCGACAACGGCGGGCTGCGGACGATCGGTCAGCTCGCGGTGATCGGCATCTCGATGGCGGCCGTGGCCTCGTTGCTGGCCGTGCCCACGATCGTCGCGCTCATCCAGCGGCGTCGCGATCGCGATTGAGCCATCGGCGGTCGATCTGGTATGCCTGCGGCATGGTCGTTCGATCGCTGCACAGAAATTCGTTGGTCGTCGCCGCCACGCTGGGCCTCGCGCTGGGTGCCTGCAACGACGGCAAGGGCACCCAGGGCCTGATCGATCGTGGCTCGTGCGACGTGCTGATCGAGTGCGCGGCGGCCTTGGCCCCCGAGGCGCGCGACGAGTACGAGCAGGCCTACGGTGCGGGCGGAACCTGCTGGCAGAGCGGGCCGGCCAACTGGGCCACGTGTCGCGAGGCTTGTGTGATGGCGCTCGACGCCATCAACGCTCTCGGGAGGATCAGCGGTGAGAGCTGTGGCACCTGCTCGAGCGACGCCGACTGCAGCGAGTTTGGTGCGGGCGCAACCTGCAACGCGGGCCTGTGCTCGGGCGGCGACGGCATGGCCGAGGGCGAGAGCGGTGGCGATGGCGATGGCGACGGTGGGGACGGCGACGGCGACGATCCCTTCGCCGAGCTCGAGGCGGTGTCGATCCTGCTGGTCGTCGACAACTCGGGCTCGATGGGCTGGCACCAGCAGCTGCTGGCGCTCGACGCCGACAACCTGGTCGCGCCGCTCGACGCCGCAGGCATCCCGTGGCGGATCGGCATCACGACCACCGACAACGGCAACCCCTGGTGTCAGGCCGGCACGACCACGCCCGAGGGCGGCAAGCTGGTGTTCTCGTCGTGCCGCTCGCGGCTCGACGACTTCCTGTTCGCCGATGTGGCCGACGCTCGCGGAGCCTGCGACCAGCAGTGCGACACCGCCGACATCACGCCGCTCGCGAGCGCGACCGCGTTCGATTCGAACCCCAGCCCGCGCCCGTGGATCGAGTCGGTCAACGGTGAGACCAACCTGCCCGGCACGCTCTCGGTCACCGAGGCGCTGCACTGTCTGGTCCCGCAGGGCATCAACGGCTGCGGCTTCGAGAGCCAGCTCGAGTCGGCCAACCTCGCGCTCGCGCGGGCCCGGAGCGACTCCGAGGCGAGCTACGGCTTCACCGACGAGAGCCGCCTGACGGTCGTCCTGTTCCTCAGCGACGAGGTCGACTGCTCCTACAACAAGGAGTGGGAGACGATCTTCGATGCGAACGGCAACAAGGCGTTCTGGTCCGACCCCAACGATCCGTACCCGACCAGCGCGGTGTGCTGGAACGCGGGCGTCCAGTGCGAAGAGCAAGGCGCGGGCGGGTACGACTGCATACCGGCCGACAAGGACGTCAACGGGGCGCTGACCCAGGATTCAAGCGCGGCCGTCCTCCATCCGGTCGCGCGCTTCATCGAGGGCATGCACGACGCAGGTCCAGTCGTGGCCTTTGGAATTCTGGGCGTCGACCAAGACGGCGAGCCCGGCTACTTCGACAGTCCCGGCGATCCGGGCTTTCAGGACAACTTCGGCATCGGACCGGGCTGCACGAGGCCGGACGTAGAGGGGGACGTGACCGCGGTGCCGCCGGTCCGCATGTGGAGCGTGCTGCAGCAGGTTGGCCCCGAGTCCGGGCAGGCGGCCTACTCGATCTGCGAGCAGAACTACAGCGACGCGCTGACCGAGATCGGCCTGACGATCGCTTCCTACTTTGACTAGCCCCCCGCGGGCGCTGTCGTATTCGCCCGCTCGCTTCGCTCGCTCTGGGCACGTAGCCAGCACGTGCACGTGGTGACCCCCGGAGGGGGTCTTGGCTGTGGCTTCGATGTTCAGTCCTCCCGCGAGCCACCGCCACCGCGGGTCGCGAGGTCCATCACCCGGATCCGCGCCCGCGTGGGCAGCCGCGCGAGCACGAACGCGCCGAGCCGATTGGCGAGCCCGGGGATCATGCTCGGCTCGCGCCCGAGCATCGTGAGCGCCGCCTCGACGACCGCGTCGGGCTCCATCACCGGGCCCTTGCTCGTGCTCGCGACCGCCTCGAACCCGGGCGTGCGGGTGGCCCCGGCCACGCACGCGAGCACATCGACGCCGCGCTCGCGCAGCTCGCCCCACAGGCTCTCGGCCAGCGTGCGATCGAAGGCCTTGCTGGCCGCGTAGGTGGCCAGTCGTGGTGAGCCTTGCTCGCCCGCGAGCGAGCCCATCAGCACGATGCCTCCACGTCCGCGCGCGAGCATCGACTCGCCGAGCACATGCGCGAGGATCAGCGGACCGCGGCAGTTGACGTCGAGCGTGCGCAGCTTGTCCGCGAGCGGCTGCTCGAAGAACCCGCCCATGCGCGAGTACGCGGCGTTGTAGATCAGCAGGCCGACCTCGCGCTCGCCCACGCCCGCGCGCACGCGGGCCTCGAGCTCGGGATCGGCGAGATCGCAAGCGAGGCTCACGACCTCGACGCGATGCCGCTCGCGGATCGCCGCCGCGGTCGCACGCAGCTTGTCCTCGCGTCGCGCGAGCAGGATCAGCTTCACGCCCCGACGCGCGAGCGCGTGGGCGAAGGCCTCGCCGATGCCCTCGCTCGCGCCGGCGATCAGCGCCCAGGGTCCGTACTTCTCCGAGAAACCGCGCATCGGTAGCGGCACTCTAACCGCGGTGCCCCGCTCGCATCGATCCACCCGCTGCCCTAAGCTCTCGCTCGTGCCTCGTCGCAACATGCTGGTGCTCACGGCCGCCTTGGCGCTCGCCGCCTGCAAGCCCGATGACATGCCGCCCACCGAGGCCGAGAAGACCCAAGCGCGCGAACCCATGAGCAGCGACACGCCGACCGAAGAGCCCGCAATCAAACCGGACGGCAGCGACGAGCCCGGCGCTGCGCTGCTCGCCGCGGGGCCTGACCCCCACTCGTATGGCCGCCCGGATCAGGTCCGGGTGATCCATGCCGGCTTCAATTGGGTGGTCGACTTCGACGCCAAGGCGCTGACCGGCGACGCGATCCTGCTGCTCGATCGCAAGGACCCCAGCGCGCCGCTGCTGCTCGACAGCCGCGATCTCGATCTCAAGCACGTCCACATCGCCAAGCTCGAGGTGACCCCCGGCGAGCACGGCGTGCCCGAGCTCGCGAGCGACCCGATCCGCAACGCACCGAGCTGGACCGCGGCCACGTTCACGCTCGGTGAGCCCAACAGCAGCTTCGGCGCGCCGATCACCATCGAGCTCCCGCCCGAGGTCAACGCGGTCAAGCTGACCTACGCGACGCGTCCGGACGCGACCGGCCTGCAGTGGCTCGAGCCCGCGCAGACGGCCGGCAAGCAGGCGCCGTTCCTGTACAGCCAGTCGCAGGCGATCCACGCCCGCTCGTGGCTGCCCGCGCAGGACAGCCCGGGCGTGCGCACGACCTGGGACGCGATCGTCGAGGTCGATCCGCGCTTCACCGCGGTGATGGCCGCCGATCAGCTCGGCGAGCTGCCGCGCGAGGCCACCGAGAAGCCGTCCACACGGGTGTTTCGCTTCGTGATGCCGCAGCCGGTGCCGGCCTACTTGATCGCGCTCGCGGTCGGTGAGCTCGAGCGCCGCGAGATCGGCCCGCGCACGGCGGTGTGGGCGGATCCCACGGTGGTCGAGGCCGCGGCGCACGAGTTCGCCGACATGGAGAAGATGCTCGAGTCGGCCGAGGCGCTCTACGGCGCCTACGCGTGGGGCCGCTACGACGTGCTGGTGCTGCCGCCCGCGTTCCCGTTCGGCGGCATGGAGAACCCGCGCCTGACCTTCGCCACGCCCACGCTGATCGCCGGCGATCGCTCGCTGGTCGCCGTCATCGCCCACGAGCTCGCGCACTCGTGGTCGGGCAACCTGGTGACCAACAAGACCTGGGGCGACCTGTGGCTCAACGAGGGCTTCACGGTCTACTTCGAGCGGCGCATCGTCGAGCAGATCTACGGGTCCGAGCGCGCGAGCATCGAGGCGGTGATCGGCAAGCGCGAGCTGCTCGAGGAGCTGCGCGACCCCGAGCTGCTCGGCAACAAGCCCGAGTTTCAGAAGCTCGCCCAGGATCTCCGCAACATCGATCCCGACGACAGCTTCTCGAGCGTGCCCTACGAGAAGGGCGCCCTGCTGCTGGCCGCGCTCGAGCAGGCCTACGGGCGCGAGCGCTTCGACGCGTTCTTGCGCGCGTGGTTCGAGCAGCACGCGTTCGGCACGGTCGCGACCGCAGACTTCCTCGAGTTCGTGCGCACGCAGCTGATCGACGCGCACCCGGTCGTCGCAGGCGGCAAGCAGGTCGATCTCGCCGCGTGGCTCGACACCGCCGGGCTGCCCGAGGACGCGCCCGAGCCCCGCGCCGAGGTGCTCGACGCGGTGGAGGCCGACGCGAAGGCGTTTGGCAGCGGCGAGAAGACGGCCCGGCAGCTGAGCACCAAGGGCTGGACGCCGTGGCATTGGCTTCACTTCCTGCGCTCGCTGCCGGCCGAGCTCACCGCCGAGCAGATGGGCCAGCTCGACGCCGCGTTCTCGCTGACCGAGTCGGGCAACGCCGAGATCGTCGGCGAGTGGCTGGAGCTCGCCGCCCGCTGCCACTACGAGCCCGCCTACGCGCGGATGGAGTCGTTCTTGCTCGAGGTCGGGCGCCGCAAATTCCTGACGCCGATCTACCGGGCGCTGGCCAGCAGCGAGGAAGGCCGCGTGCTCGCTACCAAGATCTACGCCAAGGCGCGACCCGGCTACCACGCGATCAGCCGCGGCACGATCGACGGAATCCTGCAGGTGAAGTGATTCACACAATCGCCGCGAGCACGTCGCTGATCGGGCACGCGAGCGTCTCGGCGCCGTTGCCCGCGTAGATCATCCCGATCACCTCGCCGCTGCGCCGGACCACGATCGCGCCCGAGTCTCCGCCATCGGAGAACGGCCGCCCGCCCTCGCCCTCGATCATGAACGAGCCGCGAAACCAGCACCCGCCGATCGCGTAGGGGATCGGCCCGACGCGCACGCCGACGCTGGTGATCACGCCCCAGCGCAGCCCGGTCGTGCGTCCGACCTTGAACACGCGCTCGCCGAGCACCGGTCCGGCGTAGCGCGACGGGCTCGGCAGCGCGTGGACGTCGAGGAAGCTCGCCCGCCAGTCGACGCTCGCGCGCAGCCGAGCGACGGCCGCGTCGACCTGATTCCAGATCACGCCCAGCCCCGGTCGCGCGCCGATCGGGCTCACCTGCAGCGGTACGAAGCGCTCGAGTCGGGCGACGACCTCGGCCTCGCCGATCTGCACGCCGCCCGGCTGCGCGATGCGATCGCCGATGCACCCGCGATTTTGGCCCGCGAGCACGTGATTGTTGGAGAGCAGCAGCGCCCCATCGTCATGCGCGAGCACCATGCCCAGGGTTCCGACGGTGATGCGCTCGCTGGTCAGCAAGCCCGCGCGCGCGTCCGCGTCCCAATTTTGCAGCTGCACGCCCGGTCGCAGCGGACGTTGCCGACGTTGCTCGGGCAAGCTCGCGAGCGAGGGCCCATTCGCGGCCGCGCTCGGCAGCTCGAGCAGCGGCACAATCGGCGCGTCCATATGGTGGACGACCAGCGGGATCCCACGGATCGTCGCGACTCGATCGCAGCGATGCAGCGGCACTACCGAGGTATCGCTGAAACCCCTAAAGAGCCGCACGCCAAAGCCAAAGCCGCCAGGCAGGGCCACGATGCCCACCGAGACGACTTCCGGGTCCATGCCGAACAGCTCCGTGGCTGCTCGTGGCAGCTCGCGGGTGCACACATCGAAGGGCTTTGCACACCCTCGGAGCTTTCCATGGTCCCGTACGAATGACGGGCGCATGCGATCAGCGTAGTTGCTGACGTCGACTCGGGCCACGCACCGACGGCAACTATGATCGCCAAAAATTTCGATCGTGGTTTCGCAGCCGCCGCCGTGCGAGCGATTGCTCAGCCCGGTGTTGGTGTACGAAAGCCCGATCGAACGAGCACACGAACCATCTGTCCGTCGACCTCGAGCTCGCGGCTGCGCACCGCCTCGGCGTCGGCGATTCGCAGCAACAAGCACGGCTCTCCCGTCAATTCGTCGACGGTGATGCCGAGCGACACGGGCCCGTCATATTCCCCGAGCAGCGTCCGATAGGTCTCGGGCTGATCGAGCACCGACTCCAACTCGGCGTAAGAGAGCTCGTGTCGCGGAGCCATGCCCGGCCGAGCATAACACTTCGTACCTGTCCGATCGACCAGTCGGCGACGTGCGCCCCGCCTCTGCGACGGTTCGACCTCACCTCGACATTGGCCATTTTGCAGACGACGTCGCGACCCCAAATCGAAATGCGGAGGTAGCTCCGCTCGATTTGGACTTTTGATCATGATCGACGAATGGGGCCGCGACCGATGAAGCGGCGCGCCACCCGTCAGGGATAGTTGCTGGCCGTGACCAACCCTTGGCGTCCGCACGGATCGGTCACGAGCATCTCGACGCGCTGGTAGCTGGCGCTCACCCAGCCGAACACGGTCACCAGCATGCGGGTCTGCTCGAGCCATCCGTCGGAGGTGGTCGTCAGCGTGGTCTCGTCGGCGACCAGCTCGCGCAGGTTGTCGACCGTCCAGCTGCCGATCTCGCCGCAGCTCTCCGAGCAATACTCGGCCTTGATCCGGATCTTCAGCTGCTTGCGCTCGAGGTCGGGGTTCTTCACGCGGACCGCCATCCACACGTGCTGACCGCCTTGAATCCCGGTGTAGAGCTGCGGCAGCTGACCGGCGGCGAGCGACGAGAACTCGGCCTCGCCTTCGCCGAGCTCGAGCTCGAGCTCGCCAGTCAGCGTGCAGGTCGGGTCCTCCATGAACATCGAGGTGTCGTCCGAGCAACCCGCGATGTCGTCCTCGCACGGCGGGCCGCCGCCGCCCTCATCATCACCGTCGATCAGCCAGCAGCTGCCGAGCGGGAGCAGCAGCAACACGAGCGCGAGCGAGCGAGGTCGCATGCGAGGAGCATACTTCTTCACGCCATCGAGCCGGACTCGGATCGTGCTCGGCTACGCCTGCGCGCGCTCCGACACCCTCCGCTTCGCTTCGGGCCCAAAGGTCCGGCTCGCTGGCTGAGTCACGGACAGGCTTCGACGGGATCCATGGGCGGATCGCACTGCTCCGCGCCTTCGGGCCCGCAGGTGTCCGGCACTTGCCACATGTTGTTGGCCTGGCAAAACCAGGTGATCGCGTCGCCGCAGCCTTGCATGCCGATGCAACCGAGGAACTCCGAGGCCTCGAGGCACGGCGAGTCGGGCCCGTTTTGCTTGAGCCGCGAGCCCATCACCGGCTGGCAGTCGGGGTTCATCCCGCACTCTTCTTCATCGAGGTCGAAGCACTCGGGGTTGGGCTCGCCGTCGCCATCACCAGGCTCGCCGTCGCCGTCCCCAGGCTCGCCGTCGCCGTCCCCGGGCTCACCGTCGCCATCACCGGGCTCGCCGTCACCATCCCCGGGCTCGCCGTCGCCATCACCATCGCCGTCGCCATCACCATCGCCATCGCCATCACCATCGCCGTCACCCATCTCGGTGCCGGTCTCGGCCTCGGTTCCGGCTTCGGCGGCCTCTGCTTCGCCGTCGCTCTTGTCATCGCCGCAGGCGAGCGTCAGCGCGAGCATGCCGGTACACACGAACACTCCGAGTTTCGATGCAGCCAATCGCATGCGTCCAGATCAGCAGAGTTGGCCTGCCTCGGCAAGCAATTCAAATTTATCGATCGCGCTCGATCGACGCTGGAATTCCGGTGGCCGAGTCGGTCTATGACAGCTCGCGCGCACGCTCGACGATGGCGCGAGCGCGGGCTTCGATTGCGTCCCAATTGCCAGTCGCCATGTCGGCGGGCGCAAACAAGCTGGTCACGAATCCGCCCGCGTGGGCGCCCGCGGCAAACCACTGATCCATGTTCTCGAGATCAATCCCGTTGGTCGGCACGATCTTCAAGAACGGCATTGGTCCCAGCACCGATCGCACCCACGTCGGGCCGCCCGCGGGGGCGGGAAACAGCTTGCAGAGCTGCGCGCCGGCTCGATGGGCGCGGAGCATCTCGGTCGGCGTGTGCGTGCCCGGCATCGCGGCCACGTCCAGGGCCGTGGCCGCAGCGATCACCGCTTCGTCGACCACCGGCGAGACCAAGAACGTGGCTCCGGCTGCGACCGCGCGGCGAGCCTGATCGACCTCGAGCACGGTCCCGGCTCCGACGCGCACGCCCTCGCGCTTGGAGAACTCGGTGATCAGCTCGTAGACGCCGGGGATCGTCAGCGTGAACTCGACGATCGTGAAGCCGCCGCGCAGCGCCGCGGCCATCGCCTCGGCCGCTTTGCGCTGATTGTCGGTGCGGAGGATCGCGGAGACGCGGACGCGTCCGAATTCGGTGACGAACTCTTCGGGGCTCACGCCCGGACTATGCCCGAAATGCTCGAAGGTGGCCCGCCGGTTGGCCAGCGTCCCGCCGGCTGGCCAGCTTCGATCGCGCCGCACCGCCCAAGCGCGCGAGATCACGAAGCGCGACCGTGGCATGGCCCTCGAATGTCCTGCGCCCATGCACCTCGAGCTGGTCGCGGATCCCCTCACGCAAAAACCCGAGCCGTCGGAGCGGCCGCGCGAACGCATGCTGTTGCTCGGACCCGGCGTGCTCTCCGACGTCGAGCTCGTGGCCTTGCTGCTCGGCGGCGGGCGCCCGCTGCAGCGAGCGCAGGCGGTGCTCGACGGCGTCGGTGGGCTCGCCGGGCTCAGTCGCGCGTGCGCCCACGAGCTGCGCGAGCTGCCGGGGATCGGCGACGCGGGGGCCACCGCGCTCGCGGCCGCGATCGAGCTCAAGCGTCGCATCGATCGCCTCGCGCTGCCGTGGGGCGCAGCGCTGCAGACTCCGCGCGACGCCGAGGCCTTCCTGCGCTCGGTCTTCCACGGCGCCGCGCAAGAGCACTTCGTGGTCATCGGCCTCGACGCGCGGCAGCGCGTGCGGATGCTGCGAACCGTCGGCGTCGGCACGCTCAACCGCGTCGAGGTCCACCCGCGCGAGGTCTTTCGTCCGCTCCTGCGCGCGGGCATGCACAGCTGTCTGATCGCGCACAACCATCCGAGCGGCGACGCGACCCCGAGCGAGGCCGACGTGCTGCTGACCGAGCGCATGGTCGGCGTCGGGCAGTTCCTCGGCGTGCCCGTGGTCGATCACATCGTGGTCAGCGATCACGGCTTCGTGTCGATGGCCGAGCTCGGCCTGATCCCCGCCGAGTCGGAGCCGTAGTGGTTCGCAACGTGGTCACGCACGACGAAGCTCGATCTGCGACACCGCGAGCGGCCCTGCGCGATAATGCAACTTCTTGATCTCACTCGAGTTTCGTAGAATCCCTCGCGTGGCCCGACTTTCGTATCAGGGCCGGCCAAGCTCGAAAGGACAGACTACCCCATGGCTCGCAAGCATTCGTTCCTCCCCCTGCTCGGCACCGGTCTCCTCGTCGCTTCGCTCGCGCCCGCCAGCGGCTGCCTGTTCGGCGGCTACGACGGTGTGTTCTTCGAGGCCGAGGACGTGAGCATCGAGATCCCGACCGAGGGCTTCCGTGACGGTGAGGCGCGCGGCGATCTGTGGTGGTTGATCAACCAGACCGCGGCCGACACCAACGGTTGGGTCACCGCGGTGGTCGAGACCACCGGCTACGTGGTCGAGTTTCTCAACAACCACCGCGAGTCGGGCGTCGACGGGAGCTGGCGCGTCTACGGTCCATTCGACGACAACGGCGGCCGCGACATCGCGTGGTTGGTGCGCATCGCCGGCGACGACGAGGACACCAGCTTCGAGTTCCTGGTCGCGCCGCGCGGGACCAAGAGCAGCGACGGCTTCGAGCTGATGGCCGAGGGCAACCTGGTGGTCGACGACGAGATGCGCTCGGGCAACATGCACATCGACTTCGACACGATCGACAAGTACCCCGAGCTCAACCTGACCCTGCTCTGGGAGTTCGCCGGCGACATCAACATCGAGTTCGAGCGCAACGTCGACACTCGCGAGAAGACCATCAGCATCGACTATCAGCAGTTCGTCGCGACCCGCACCGGCTACCTCGACGACGACGTGTTCGAGAGCGACGAGAGCTACGTCTATCACAAGGCCGGCGACGGCTCGGGCAGCTTCCACCTCGCGCTGCTCGGCGAGTGGGACACGTGGCCGTACACCTGGAGCGGCCCCGAGCAGGAGCGTCTGCAGCTCGACATGGTCTGGAACGCCGACGAGGCCGGTCGCGCGCGCGGGACCATCACCGAGGTCGATGGCGCGGGCGACATGAAGCACGGCGACCTCAGCCTCGACGAGTGTTTCGACGCGCAGGGCGTGCTGAGCTACCGCTTCTTGACCGAGCTCTACGCCAACGAAGTGCCCGGCTACAACATGGGCGACGAGGCCGCCTGCGTGGTCGAGCTTCCCTGAACGGCAGCTCGCGTGGCTCCGCTTGGGGATCACGCGGGCGGAGCTATACTGCCGGCCGCGCATGGCGGATCCGTCTCCGAGGCCGGCAGCTCGCCCGAGCGGGCACGATGGTGCGAGTCGACGTGCCTCGCGAATGAAGGTCGCCGGCAAGCTGACGGCCCTGCTCGGGCTGCCGCTCTTGCTGTTGTTCTCGATCTTTGCGTCGGGCGTGTACTGCGGAGCGGTGCGGGCCGATCGCGTGGTCGAGCTCGAGCAGCAATGGTTTGGCATCGAGCCGCCCGAGGGCCGGTTGCTGGATGAGGGGGAGCCGGGCGCTACGGACGACGGTGGTGGGGCGGATGACACGCCCGACGAGCCGCCGAAGCCGGAGCCGAATGTCGAGCAGCCCGAGCCGCCGAAGCCGGAGCCGAAGCCCACGACCGAGCCGCCGAAGCCGATCGAACCAGCAAAGCCGGAGCCGACGGAGCAGAGCTCGTTGGTGGCCGCGAAGGCCGAGCCGGTCGGCGCCGAGCTGCGCTCGCGCTTCGAAGAGCCGCGAGTGGTCCGCGTGAAGATCATGGTCGATCCGGCGCTGGTGGTCGCGCGCGAGGACTGGCTGGGCACCATCGCCGAGCTGTTCGAGGCCACGCGGATCAGCTACGAGCGTCTGTTCGGCATCGACCTGCAGCTGCACGGCGTGGTCGTGTGGGACGACGCGGTCGGTGCCGACGCGGCCGCGCTGCTGAGCGATCTCGCGGCGCGCGACCGCGACGGCGCCGACGTGATGCTCGGCCTGCTCGCGCGCGCGCAGCCGTCCGACTTCACCGCTGCGCGCTGGACCGCGGACGTGAGCGGCGACCATGCGCTGGTGTTCGCCGATCTGCAGCAGACCGATCGCTACTATCGCAACCTGCTGCGAGCGCTGGCGCTGCTGTTCGGCGCCGAGCCGGCGCTCGACTCCGAGGCCAAGCAGCTCGGCAGCTTCATGAGCGACGGTGCAGTCAACAACGGCGCGCCGGTGCTCGATCCCGAGAACCGCGGACGGGTGATCATCAACAAGCGTCGGCCGATCGCTGCGCCTGTGCCCGCA
>DATLLB010000178.1:0-15408 GCA_035538075.1 Enhygromyxa sp. | reverse complement strand
CATCGCCGCGGCCACCTGCACGCCGCGGGCGACGTCGCGGGCCGGGAGGCCACGCCAGCACGAGGTGTTGAGCACCGTCAGCGCGAGCTTGAGATCGGCGCAGCGGGGACGATCGACGTTGCTCAGCGTCCGCACCGACATCCGCGGCGCGTAGCGATCACCAAAGCGGCCGAGCGAGACGATGGCCCCGCGACCGAGCCAGCGCCCATACTGCGCGGCGATCCGCCGCTGCCACTGCCAGGGGTGCACGGGCACCAGCACGCCGTCGTCGCGCAGCGCGGGGGCGCTCACGGCTGCGCGCGCGAGCAAGCGATCGCGCTCGTGCGGGTCGCAGCACTCGTCGATCAGCGCGCGCCCACGCTCGACCGCGCCGCTGCAGCGCGCGAGCTCGGGCGCGACGATCAACCAGTGCAGGCGCAGGTCGGCACCAGCTTCGGGGGCGTAGCGATCCAAATCGGCGAGGCCCCAGCCGACCCGACCGCGATGGGCGATCAGCTTGGGGTGTCCGTCGAGGTAGCGCTCGAGCGCGACGCCGTCGAGCGCGGCCAGGCCTGTCGCGTCGAGCTCGTGCAGCGCCTCACACTGGCGGGTCTCGGCCAGCAGGCTGTTGTGGATCTCCTCGAACCACTCGCTGAGCACCTCGGGCGCGACGCCGAGCTCGTGACGTGCGTCGAGCAGCAGCTGGATCGGCGAGTCGACGCTCGCGAAGTCCTCGTCGCCGACACGCCGGTCGATCGACTCGCGCTCGACGTGCACGCCCCCCCAGGCGCTCGCGCGCGCGCGAAAGCGATACTCGACCCCACTCTCGAGCCGCAGCCGATGGCGCCCGTCATCGAGCCTCTCCGGCTGCAGCACGCCCTCGAACGACAGCTCGCCGATCGCCTGCGCGAGCCGGCGAGCGTTGGCCAGCCGCCAGCTCGCCCGCCAGCGCGCACTCTCGCCGATCGTCACGAGCGGCCTCCGAAGTCGGCGAAGAAGCGCTCGCGCGTCATGACCATCAACACCGCGCGCTTGTGCGGGAACTGGATCTCGCCCCACTCCTCCCACGGCGTGCTCGCCGACCAGGCTCGGACCATGCGCTGATCGATGCGGGGCTCGCCGACCAGTCGCTGGGTGCGGGGATCGTCGAGGAACAGGTAGTGCGCCATCGCCAGGAACCACTGGCGACCCCAACCGCGGTGCCGAACCTCGGCCTCGCCGACCGCCATGTGGAAGCCGCGGTCGTAGTCGTCGGCGGCGTAGTGCGGACCGACGCGATCTTCCTTGGCCCAGTAGATCTCGAAGTAGGCGAACGGCAGATCATCGAAGCTGCCGATCGCCGGGATCATGTGCGGATCGGCGAAGCGCTGATCGAGGTAGTCACGCAGACGCTCGGCCGACCAGTCCTGCTCCCAGAAGCTCGCGACCACGGGATCGTTCATCCAGCGGCAGAAGCGATCGAAGTCGCGATCGCGATCGAAGGTGCGCAGGCTGAAGGTGCGATCGATGCTCGGGCAGTACCGCCGGTAGAGCAGGCCCTCGGGCTGCGGCGGTCGGCGTGGGTGATCGATGTCGCCCGTGCGCGTGCGGCCGAGCTCGCTCGGTCGCTGCTCGCCGATGCAGCGCCACGGCGCGGGGCGCTGATAGAAGGTCTCGCGCACGGTCGTGCGCTCGCCGTCGATGACGTGCGCGAGGCTGGGCCGCGTCGAGAACAGGTGATCGAGCACCAGCGCGCGCTCGCTCGCGGACACCGACCCGGCCCAGCGCAGCTCGGCGCGGGTGTCTGCGCAGCGCAGCTCGAGCTCGAGCGTGCGCTGGCCGACTTGCAGGCGTCCGCTCTGCCAGCGCGATCGCTTGGCCGGCGCACGCCACTCGACGATCGCGTCGGCCCACGCGTAGCCGGCTACGCGACGCGAACTGATAGGCTGCGGCTCGGCGACGGTCGACTCGGCGCGCGCCAGCGGGTTTGGCATCGCGCAGTAGATCACCTGCGGATCGGCGAGCGAGACCTCGTCTACGCCGCTGGCGAAGCAACGCACGTTGGCCTTGGTCCACAGCTGTGGTGCATCGAGCAGGTAGTCGAGCGCCGAGCGATCGGCGTACCCGCGCTCGCGCTGGTCCTCGAGCATCGCTCGCAGCTGCTCGAGCAGGGCCGACTGCGCGACGCCGGGAATCATCGCCAGCGACGCGATCACGTTGAACACACCGTTGATGACGACCGAGTAGGCCCACACCCGCTCGGCCAGCGGCGCGGTGAAGCGGGCCGCCGCGATCCCGGGCAGGCGCTCGCCGAAGCGACGCACGGCCAGCTCCGTGTACGCGGTGCCTTGCGCGTCGCGAAACCACGCCGCGCCCGGCTCGACGCCTGCGAGCTCGCCCTCGCCCGCAAACCCGAGGACCAAGTTCTGCTGGTGAGCGCTGAGCAGCAGCCCGAACTCGGCCTGCGCCTCGACGATCGGCGCGAGCACGCGCGCCAGAAAGCTCGCGAACCACTGCTCGGCCAGCGCGACCGCCCGCCGACCGCTGCGCGCCGCAGCCTGCTCGATGCGCAGCGCCAGGCGACTGCGACCGGTGCGGGGGTGATCTTGCAGCAAGGTCGCGAGCGCCTCGACCGGCGCGTCGCTGGCAAACGGGTTCTCGCGCAGCGCGAAGAACGACGCGCGCGGACCAGGCCGACCCGCGCCGTCGTCGAGCCCGAAGTAGGCCGGCTCACGCAGGATCCGAAACGATCGATGGCGATGCTCGAGCGCGCCGGCTTCGGTCTCGTCGAGCACACGACCGAGCAGCACGCCGCGCTCGAGCTCGGCCGGCGCCAGCGTGCGCAGCGAGTTGGTCAAGCGCAGCGGCAACGAGGCCTTGATCATGAACGGCGAGCCGTCGGCGTGGAGCGTGCGGAGCGAGGAGGTCGGCGCCCAGCTGCGCCCGGCTGGACCGAGTCGACGCACGCGGTCGTGCGCGGCGGGGTCCTCCAGCAGCGCCCGCGCCTGCAACGGATGCAGCGGCACGAGCACGCGCTCGGGTCCGTGTGCGCGCGCGTGCTCGGACCAGATCGGATCGCTGGCGATCAACGCGTCGAGAGCCGCCGCGCCGTCGAGCCCACCCACGAACAAGCGCTCGCGCTCGACCGCCCACAGCTCCAGCTGCGTGCGCCCGCCGAGCTCGGGGACGAAGCGATCCGCGTCGTCACCGATCCGCTCGCGCACGCGTGGCGCCGGGTGGACCGAGTGGCCGAGCAGCAGGCCCTGCTCGGCCGCGATGAAGCCGAGCGGATCGACGAGCAGGTGCTCGATGTCGCGATCGCGAGCGGCAAGCACCTGCGCGAGGTTGCTGGCGCTCGCGCGCACGCGGGTCACGAAGCGATCGGCCGCAGCCGCGTCCGCGCCCTCGAGCCCGATCGCCCGCGCGACGCTCGGCTCGATCGCTAGCCGCTGCACGAGTTCGTCGAACGGCAACGGCTGCAGCACTCCGGTCGCGTCGCGCCAGCTCGCCGCCCCCGCGGCGATGCGGCCGACCCCGATCGGCTCGCGCAGCCCGACCGTGACCACCCCACCCTGACTGGGCAGCGGCAGCTCGAGCGTGCGAGCGCCCGCTCGCTCGTGCACCGACCAGCCCGAGTACTCGCGGATCAACGCGCCGAGCAGCGCCTGCGTCGATGGCTCGCAGCCCGGCGCCGGATGATCGCCGAGCCGCACCTTTTCGCTTCGCTCGTTCATGCTGGTCACGCGGACGGCCCGTCAGGGCCGAGCAGGGGGTGAGGGGCCCCCGACGTGGCTTTGCCACGGCGGGGAGCGGGACCGGCTACGGTCCCGCTATCAAAACCAGGGATTGAGTTGGCCGTGCGCAGCATGGGCAGCTCAATCCGGAATGACGCAGCCGCCGACGTGCGCCTGGGTGGGATCTGTCGCGCCGATCGCCACACACTCCGCGCCCATGTCCTGCGCGGCGCAGGTGTTGCCCGGATCGTTGGTGTCGCAGTAGTCGGTGCAGCAGAACTCGGCAGCATCGCAGCCGGCCACGTTCTGCGAGCAGTGCAGCCCGGCCGCACAGCTGGCCCCGGTCGGACACGGCTCACCGATGCCAGCGCCCTCGACCCCCTGCGGGAAGCAAACGAAGCCCTCCGGCGGACGGTAGATGCACGCCTCTTCGGTGGCGCCGCACGAGCCCGAGGTCAGCGGATCGCAGATCGGCGCACACACGGGCAACGAGCCGATGCCCACGCAGCGCTCGCCACCGTCGCAGCCCTGCTCGGCGCACAGCGGGTAGCACAGCCCTTCCCACGCGCCGCCGGTCGGATCGAAAGGACCGATGCACCACGTGTCCTGGTTGCAGTCGTCGGTGCCCGCGATCACGCCGTCGTGCATGCAGGTCTCGCCCGCATCCTGATCGCCGAGCACGGGCAGGCACACGAACTCCCAGTCCTCGGCGCCGAGTCGGAGCAAGCACTTGTAGCCGTTTGGGCAGTCTTGCAGGTCGGCTTGACACTCGGCGCCTTCCGGATCGCCGTCGCCGTCTCCGTCACCCGCGGTCTCGCCCGTGTCGGTCCCGGTGTCGTCGTCGTTGGCCTCGGTCTCACCGTTGCCGTCGGCGGACGGCGAGGTGGTGCAGGCAAACAGCCATAGAGAAGTCGTCAGAGCGCTCGTAGCGGCGGTCGGCAGTCGCATGCAGGCCCAATTATCGATTATGAAAACAATTTTCAATTTAAATTATGAACATTGATTGAGAGCGATCTCAAACATCGTTGACATCCAAAACCTTGATTTTGAAAATTCAAATCAAATAAGGTGGCCGCGTGAGCCTCTCAAACAGCGCACCAAACGCCGATTTCTCGGTCGAGCTCGGCAACGTCGCCGAGACCTTGATGATCCCGCTGTGGTGCCGCGCGGTGGAGAGCGAGCGACGCGGCGGGCTGCTCCACGATCCCAAGGCGCAGGCGATCGTCGCCTCGCTCGACTACGACTTCGATCGCCGCTTCGCGAGTCTCCGACGTCTCGCGTTTCGAGCTTGCTTGCGCACCGTGATGATCGATCGCTGGGTCCGCAGCTTCCTGCGCGAGCACCCGGGCGCGACGGTGATCGAGATCGGGACCGGCTTGAACACCCGCTACGAGCGCGTCGACGACGGCCAGCTGCGGTGGTTCGACGTCGACCTGCCCGACTCGACCGCGCTGCGTCGGCGCTTCTTCACGGACAGCGAGCGCCGAACCATGGTCGAGGGCGCGTTCGGTGATCACGACTGGCTCGCGCGCATCGAGCCTGCGCAGGGGCCCAAGCTGTTCATCGCCGAGGCGGTGCTCGTGTACCTCGACGAGGCCACGGTCCGCCGCGGCTTCGCCCAGATCGCCAGCGCGTTTCCAGGCAGCCAGATCATCTTCGACACCGTGACCGAGCGCGCTGCAGCGTCGAGCAACCGGCCGATGATGAAGACCTACCAGGCCCCGTTCGTGTGGGGCTGCGACGATCCGCGCACGGTCGAGCAGTGGGGTCACGCGCTGCTCGAGACCACGACGATGTACGATCTGCCTCGCGACCTGCGTCGTCGGGTGCCGCTCGAGCATCGCCTCGCGTTCCCCTATCTGCGCTGGCGCAAGCCCGAGGTGCTGCGCTCGCACGCGCTCAACCTCGTGCGCCTGCAAGCGGAGCAGTGATGCTCTCCCGCCGCGCCCTGCTCACGCTGTGGCTGACGGTCTGCCTCGACATGGTCGGCTTCGGGATCATCCTCCCGGTCCTGCCGTTCCACGCCGAGCGCTACGGGGCCTCGCCCGTGCTGATCGGCTGGTTGGCCGCGGCGTTCTCGATCGCCCAGCTCGTCGCCGCACCAGCGCTCGGTCGGCTCGGCGATCGCTTCGGCCGTCGACCAGTGCTGCTGTGCTCGGTCGCAGGCTCGTGCGCGTCGATGCTCCTGCTCGCGCTCGCCGACGGGCTCGCGCTGTTGTTCGCGGCCCGCTTGCTGGCCGGGCTGTGCGGAGCCAACGTCGCGACCGCGCAGGCCTACGTGGTCGATCGGGTCGAGCCCTCGCAGCGCGCCGCGGCGCTCGGCCAAATCGGCTCGGCGATCGGAGTCGGCTTCGTGCTCGGCCCCACGCTCGGCGGCCTGCTGGTGATGCCGCAGTGTCCCTCGCTCCCGTTTTGGGTCGCGGCCGGGCTGAGCCTCGGCAACTGGATCTTCGTGTTGCTGTGGCTGCCCGAGTCGCGGCGTGACGCCGGCGAGCCTCGGGTCACACGGCCGCGCTCGCTGCCCTCGCGTCGGACTCCGGTGGCGTCGCTGCTGTTGCTCAACCTCGCGGTGTTCGTCGCGTTCGCGGGCATGGAGTCGACCTTCGCGTTGCTGCTGGAGGCGCGGCTCGGTTGGGGAGCGCTGGAGGCCGGTCTGTTGTTCGCGCTGATCGGCGTGACGATCGTGCTCAGCCAGGGCTTGATCGTCGGTCGCACGGTCGCGCGGATCGGCGAGGCAAAGACCCTGCGGCTGGGCTTGCTCACGCTCGGGCTCAGCCTCGCGGCGCTCGGCGTCGCCGAGCATCCGCTCTTGCTGACGATGAGCGCGTGCGCAGTGGCGCTCGGCAACGGCCTGTTTGCACCTGCCCTGCACGCGCTGCTCAGCAAGCGCTCCGATCCGGACAGCCAGGGGACCAACCTCGGGCTCGCAACCTCGGCCGCCAGCGTCGGGCGGGTGCTCGGCCCGGCCGGAGCCGGGTTCGTGTTCGAGGTGTGCGGGCCTGGCTGGCCGGCGCTGATCGGGGCGGCGATCGTGCTGGCGTTGGCTTGCGGCGATGTGCGCAGCTGATCCGCGACAGCCGGTCGCGCGCCGTTGTGTCGCGCTGTTCTCGAGCCGACGCGGTGGCATCGTCTCGCCGTGAACTTCCCGTCCCCGACCCTCGTGGCGAGCTGCCTGTTCGCGTGCGCGCTCGCATGCACCTCCGATCCGCCCGCCGACGAGCACGGCGAGCATGAGCACGGCGAGCGAGCGTGGTACTTCGGCAGCGACGCCGAGGCCAACGTGTGGAGCGTGACGCTGCTCGACAGCGCCGCGCCCGAGCAGCCCGACACGGTCGCGCTCGACGAGCTCGCCACGCTCAGCGGCTCGGCGGGCAACGACGCGGGGCCGAGCTGGGGCGACGCGATCCTCTCCAGCGACGGCTCGCGGATCTTCGTCAACGCGACCAGCGTCGACAAGGTCGCGGTCTTCGACGTCGCCAGCGGATCGCTCGAGGCTGTGCTCGACGTCGGCGCGCGTCCGGTCCACCTCTACAACCCCAACCACGGCGACGAGATCTGGACCCACGCCGACGGTGAAGGGGCCTTCTATGTGATCGATCAGGGCACGCTCGCGGTCTCGGAGCCGGTCGTCGCCGCGCTGGCCGACGCCGGTCACGGCAAGCTGGTCTACGCCGAGGATCTCGGCAGCAAGTACTACGCGACCAACACCAACGACCCCGGCGCGTTCGTGATCGACGGCGCAGCCAAGACCGACGGCACGCACATCCCGTTGTGCGGAGCCCCGTGCGAGGACGACCCCGACAGCACCTGCGGCGGCACCCACGACAAGGCCTACAACCCCGGCATGGGCTGGGCGCTGTTTCAGTGCTCGGGCGTCAGCGGTGGCAACTATGCGTTCGTCGACGCGAGCACCGACGAGGTCGTGCACGACCTGGTGCCGATCACCGGTGGCATCGCCAACACGCCTGGCGGCGAGTACATCCTGGTGATCGACGGCGACCTCGTGCAGATCTGGGACACGAGCGCGGCCAACCACGACGGCCTCACCTTCGACGCCACGCTCACGCTCTCGGGCCACCCCAGCGATCGCGGGACCGAGTTCCGCCAGACCGACGACGGCGGCTGGGAGGCCTGGATGCCGCAGAACGAAGGCTCCAAGGTGATCGTCGTCGACCTCGACAGCCGCGCGACCGAAGAGATCGAGATCGGCAGTCTCACGCCGCCGCCCGACGCCGGTCACTTCGCCCGCCGCAGCGCGCTCGGGGCCGACTACTTCTTCAACGCCAACGATCAGGGCGTGGTCATGATCGACCTCGAGACCCACGAGCTCACGCAGGGCTTGGCCGTCGACGCGGTCGCGCGCATCATCCCGCTCGCAGCCGACCACTGAGTTCTCCATGCCGCGATCGATCGCTCCTTCTGCGCTCGGCCTGCTCGTCCTGCTGGCCTGCTCGACCTGCGCGAGCGCGGATCGGGCGACGCTGGTGCTCGAGTTTCGCCACCAGCTCGCCGGCGAGCCGCTGCAGCTCGACGAGGTTCGCACCACTCGCTACGGCCAGACCGTCGCGTTCGAGCACCTGCGTTACTGGGTCAGCAACATCAGCCTCGCCGACAGCGTCGGCGGGGACGAATACACGATCCCCGACTCCTACTACCTGATCGAGCAGACGCCCGAGCACACCCGGCTGACGCTCGCGCTCGAGGTCCCGGCCGGGCGCTGGGACACGCTCGCGTTTCACATCGGCGTCGATCCGGAGCCCAACGCCAGCCTCGACGCGAGCGCAGGCGAGCTGATGCCGGGCATCGGCATGGATTGGAGCTGGGACACCGGCTACAAGTTCTTCCGCACCGAGGGCGAGATCGTCGGCGCGGACGAGCGCTTCGTGATCCACGTCGGCGGTGATCCGCTCTACAAGCGCTTGCAGGCCGAGCTCGATCGACCGCTCGCGCTCGAGGGTGGCGAGCAGACCACGATCACGCTCGAGGCCGACGTCGACCGCCTGTTCGCGGGCGTCGATCTGGCCGCGAATCCGCAGGTGCTCGGCGGCCCGGTCGACAGCGTCGCCGGCCAGCTCGCCGGCAATTACTCGCGCATGTTCACGCTCGACAGCGGCTCCGAGCGCGTGGTGATGCAGCCGAGCTCGCCCAACCTGATCGAGGACGACGACGAGATCCCCAACGACGGCACGCCACCGTCGCTGAGCGCCGCGCCCTTCGATCTGGCCGCGCTCGCGTGCGAGCCGGTGCCCGGCCGCCCGGCGGAGCAGGAGCGTTCGTGCTTCACCCCGTTCACGCATGCGCTCGAGAGCACGAGCCCGTACGACGCCGGGATGTTCACCGCGATCACCCAGGCAAGCGCGTCGGTGCGCGCGCCCGCGTCGGGCGTCATCGACGAGGTCCGCTTCACCACCCACGACGAGGCCACCCACACCGATCTCTTTCAGGTGACGGTCCGGCCCAACGACGACTCGGCGTTCTTCCTCGAGCTGCACAACGTCGTGCAGCCGTCGGTCGAGGCTGGTGACGAAGTGACTGCGGGCGATGTGATCGGCCAGGCCGGCGGCTACTACGACGAGGCCTTCGCAGCGCTCGGGTTCGCGGTCGTGCGTCGCCAGGAGCTGGTCCAGCGGCTGTGCCCGGACCGCTACGCCACCCAGGAATTCATCGACGTCCACGCGGCCGCGCTCGCGCAGGGCAACGCCGCGTGGCCCGATCACGCGGCGGCTTCGCTGTGCGTCGCGCCGTCGTTGGTGTGCGTGAGCGAGCCCTGCGAGCGGCCGAGCGACTTCGTGAGCGCGCAGGGAGACGTCGACGCCGGCCGCCGCCTGTACGCGAGCGGCTGCGCGAGCTGTCACGGCAGCGAGGGTGAAGGCGACATCGGCCCGGCGCTCTGCTCGGGCCCGAGCTGCCCGTGCAGCGACTGCATCGATCACGCGACGCTGGCCGGTCGCATCGCCCTGGACATGCCGCCCGAGGGCAGCTGCGAGGGCGCCTGTGCGGCCGACGTCGCGGCCTTCATCCTGCACGAGTTCGTCCAGCCATGACCCGCGTTGCCGCAGCGTTGCTCGGCGTGCTCGCGCTCGGCTGCAGCGAGCCGGTCGACGCTCCGGTCGTGCAGGTCCCCACCAACCTCGGCGCGCGCTTGCCCGAGCCCGAGCACAACCCGACCACCGCCGAGGGCGTCGCGCTCGGCCGCGCGCTGTTCTTCGATCCGCGGCTGTCCGGCCCCAACACGATCGCGTGTGCCGACTGTCACTCGCCAGATCGCTGCTACAGCGACGGCCAGGTCCGCAGCGTGGGCGCGAGCGGTGAGTTGCTGCTTCGCCACACGCCCGCGCTGATCAACCTCGCGTGGGCGAGCGGCAGCTTCTGGGACGGCGGCGCGAAGAACCTCGAGTCGCAGGTGTTCGGGCCGCTCACGAGCCCCGCGGAGATGGCTGCCGACACCCGCACGCTGGTCGCGGAGCTCGACGCCGATCCCGAGCTGCGCGCCGCGTTCGAGCGCGCGTTCCCGGACGAAGGGCTCACGCTCGGCACCATCGCCCGCGCGCTGGCGCAGTTCGAGCGCAGCTTGGTGTTCGCCGACTCGGCCTACGATCGGCGGGTTCGCGGCGAGCTGCTCGAGCCTGCCAGCGCGCTCGAGCAGCGCGGCCACGCGCTGTTCCTGCAGTGGTGCGCGAGCTGTCACCCGCCCGACCACTTCACCGACTTCGGCTATCACGACATCGGACTCGACGCGTCGCTCTCGGACGAGCATGAGCGGCTCGCGTGGGGCCGCGGACGCATCAGCGGCGACGCTCGCGATCGCGGCGCGTTCAAGACCCCGACGCTGCGCAACGTCGCGATCACGGCCCCGTACATGCACGACGGTCGCTTTGCCACGCTCGAGCAGGTGCTCGAGCACTACCGTCACGGCCTCGTCGACTCGCCCAACCTCGCGCCGCAGCTGCGCGGCCGCGACGGGCGACCGGGCCTCGAGCTCGACGACGGCGAGAGCCAGGCGATCATCGCGTTTCTGCACACGCTGACCGATCATTGCCGCGACTGAGCGTGGCGCTCGCGGCGAGCATGAAGAATCTGCTCGGCGTCCCCAGCTCCTCGGCAAAGCATTCATTGGCCGTGAGCCAGACTCGCTCACACGAATCAGCATGATTCGAGCGTCTGTCACCCTCTCGGCCCTCGCGATCGTGGCGGTCTCGTGCAAGAAGGATCCCGGCAGCGAAGCCACGGCCACGCCGACCAACCCCGCCGCTGCGCCGACCGTCGCTCAGCTCATGCAGCCGGGGCCCGCCGGGCAGTCCTCGTTCGCGCCGGTGAACGAGCCGCCGTTCCAGGAGACCATGACGCGGCTGAGCGCCGCGAAGGCCGAGACCATGGCCCGTCAGCAGGCGCTGCTCGAGGCTCGCTATGATCTCTCGAATCGCCCGCATCCGTCGGCGACGATGACGAACGGCAAGCCGATCCAGACCGGTGTTCGCGTCAAATTGCCGGAGGGCGCGAGCTGGGCTGCGCTGGCCAAGGCCACGCCCGAGCAGCTTCGCAGCGACGGTCGGTTCCCGGCCGGCTTCTTGCCCTTGCCGCACCCGCACCACCCTGAGGGCGGCATGGTGTTCCCGCAATTTCACATCGACGAGATCCTCGCGCAGACCCACCGCGACCTGACCCGCTTCGATCTCGACTTCGACCTGCCCGATCACCTGCTCCCGGAGTTTCCGCCGCCGATGTTCCTGATCACGCGGCCGGACCTCGGCGACGTCTCGCAGGGCGAGCTCGTCACCCATCAGAATTTCTATCGGCTGTTCAACGGCATCTTGAACCCAAAGCAGCTCGACGGGCTGCGCCTGCTGGTCACGCCCTTCGCTCAGCAGCAGTTCAACTTCACCGACGACCGCCGCTCGGCCGAGCCGTCGCTCGGCGTGACCTGCTTCGACTGTCACGCCAACGGGCACACAAACGGCGCGACCCACCTGGTCGGCGACATCCGTCCGCAGGAGCTGCGCCACCGGCTCGACACGCCGTCGCTGCGCGGGGTCAACATTCAGCGTCTGTTTGGCTCGCAGCGCAGCCTCAAGACCGTCGAGGACTTCACCGAGTTCGAGCAGCGCGCCGCGTACTTCGACGGCGATCCGGTGATCGCCACGAAGAAGGGCGTCAACGTGCTCGAGCGCGGCAGCCAGATCCACAACATGGCCGAATTCCAGGAGCTGCTCGACTTTCCCCCGGCGCCCAAGCTCGACGTGTTCGGCCGGCTGGATCCGAGCAAGGCGACCGCCGAGGAGCTCGCTGGGGAGCGGGTGTTCTACGGCAAGGGCCGCTGCGCCGAGTGTCACATGCCGCCCTATTTCACCGACAACACCCTGCATGATCTACGAGTCGAGCGCTTCTTTCTGCCACAGGAGATCAACGGCCGCCTGGCCATGGCCGACGGTCCGATCAAGACCTTCGTGTTGCGCGGCATCAAGGACTCGCCGCCCTATCTGCACGACGGCCGGCTGCTGACGCTCGACGACACGGTTGAGTTCTTCAACCTGGTGCTCGGGCTTCGGCTGACCGACGACGAGAAGCGCAACCTCGTCGCGTTCATGCTGACGCTCTGACGGCCCACCACATGCGCGCGCACGCGTAGATCAGCGCGACCCCACCCACGGGCACCAGCGCGATGCCAAGCCCTGGATCGCCGTCGTAGTACCAGGCCCCGCCGAGCGCGAAGCCAGCCGGCATGCAGAGCGTCGCGACCCGCAGCGCGAGCGAGACACCGCGCGCTCGTTCGTCGCCGACGGCCGCGTCGCCGGCCAGCTGACTGGCGAACGCGAGGTGCACGAGCCCGAGCAAGGCCCCGTGCGCGTGGGCCAGTCGCCACATGCTGCGGCGAGTCTCGTGATCGACGAAGGCCGCCAGCTTGAACCCGTGCAGCGACTCGAGCAGCAGGCCGATCAACGCGAACAGTGCCAGGCACCCCCAGCCCCACCGTCGGTGTCGCGTCCGCAGCTGCGCTTCGCTCACGCGCTCACTCTCGCAGATCGACCACGCGCTCGTCTCGGCGGTCGTGATCGTGGCGCCAGGCGGGCTCGTCGAAGCCGTCGTGATTGGCGTAGACGGCAGCGTCGACGCGCGCGCTCCCAGGCCAGCGCGCGTGCAGCTGCGCGAGCGTGGCGGCGTCGGCCGGCTGGCCCTCGAGCGCGCCCGCGTAGGCCCAGTCGAGCAGCTCGAAGCCCGGCAGCGATCGCAGGCTTCGCAGGGCGATCCAGCGCACCGCCGCGTAGTCGTCGGCGAGCGCTCGCACGAGCAGCGGCGCCATCCAGTCCGCGCCCGAAGCCTCGCGCGCGGGCGCCCAGCCGAACGCCCAGGCCGCGAGCGCGCGCTGGCCCGCATCGCCGCGCACGAGATGCTCGACCGCGACCCCGCGCGCGGGCTCGTGCGTCTCGATCGACGGCGCACTCGCACGACCCCACGCTTGCAGCTGCGCGGCCGTCCACGCGAGGCTGCGATCGAGGTGGCAGGCGTTGCACGCGTTGAGCCGACCGTGCAGCTCGCTCTCCTCGACGCTGGGGATCGAGATCTGGTGCGAGCGAATGGCCTTGGTCAAGCCATAGACCGTGTGCGGCATATGGCAATTCACGCACCGCGATCCGCTCGACTCGGCCGGGTGGCGAGTGTGCGACTCGAGCTCGCTCGCGTCGATCCATCGCGCGTGACATTGCGTGCACTGCCGATCGTCGTCCTCGCGCGCGAGCGGCCGCAGCTGATCGTTCGGCGTGTCGCCGTGCATCTCGTGGCAGCTCAGGCAGCCGAAGTCACCATCGGCGGAGCACGGCGACTCGAGCATGCCGTTGTACTCGCGTCCGGAGATGCGAATCATGCCGTCGCCCCAGAAGCGCCCGGCGAGATAGTCGGGATCCTCGTCGAGCACCTGCTCGATCCACGGCTGATCGGCGCGGATCGGATGGCGAACCACACGAGTCGAGTCGGCGAGCGCGGCCCCGGCCCGATAGTCGCTGCCGCGACCGAGCCACGCGGCGTGATCCGGGAACACGCTGGCCGAGTGGCACTGTCCGCAGATCTCCGCGCTGCGGTGTCCTGCGAGCCGACCCGGATGCACGATGGCCGACTCGCCTGCATCGTCGAGGTGATTCAGGTAGCGGCGCAGCGGCTGCGACTGCGCGCGCACGTGCTCCTGACCCGGCCCGTGGCAGGCCTCGCAGGCGATGCCGAGCTCGGCGACCTCGGTCTCGACGCGCGTCGGCGAGAACTCGGGCGCGCCAGCGACCGCGTGGCACTGCACACAGACCTCGTTCCAGCCGTAGACCACGTAGGGCTCGTGCGGCCGCAGCAGCGTGGCTTCGTTGGCCACCCAGGTGCGCGCCTCGACCGACCAGCTGAACGGGAACGCGACCAGCCGACGACCCGGCTCGGCCGCGACCCAGTACATCTGCATGTTGTGAGCGCCCGTGCTCATGACGGCGCGCTGCCACATCATCGGCACCTCGGCGCTCACGGCCTCGGGCCCTCGCTCGGCGCGATCGAGCAGCCAATTGGCTTCGGGCATGCGCACCCAAAACTCGTCGCCACGCTGCTCGACCGCATGCTCGCCGTCGACGTGCGGGAGGCTGCGACCGTCGAACTGCGCGATCACGGTCTGCGGGCCGACCTTCTGCGTCATCGTGCGATGCCAGCTCGCGTGCCAGGTCTCGTAGGCTTGCGGATGACACGAGCGGCAGCGCTCGGAGCCGATGAAGCCTTCGCCGCGCAGCTTCGGCAGCTCGGCGTCGCGGGCCTCGATCGACGCGCGAGCCGTCGCGACCCGTTGCGCACGCACCAAGCTGCTGGCACCCGCGAGCGTGAGCGCGACGGCCCACAGGGCGCCGATCAAGCCGCGCTCGCGCGAGAGGCTCATCCTGCGCAGTGTAGATCGACGCAGAGCCCGAAGTGATCGGAGATGAAGGTCAGCGGATCGCCCGGCAGCGGCTCACGACCCACCACCTCGATCCCGCTCACGACCCAGCGCGGCGATCGGCAGAACACGCGATCGATGCGCCGCTGATCGTGCGCACGCTTGTGTAGCCAACGCATGCGGTTGATCTCGCTGTCGATCGTGAAGCCCGGATCGCCGGGCCGCAGCTGCGCCCACGCGTCGGTCCAACCAGCGAGCGGTCGATTCTCCGGGCGCTCGCCGAGCGCCGGAAAATTCATGTCGCCGAGCAGGACCACGTCGGGCTCCTCGGCGAGGCAAGCGGTGATCCGCTCGAGCTGGCGCACGCGACACGCGGTCTCGTCGGCGCGGCTCTCGAGGTGCACGTTGGCGATCGTCAGCGGCGGATCGGTCCCGAGCCGGACCAGCAGCAGCTCGCGACCCATCGTGGTCGGCAGCGCGACGCGCTGGCTCGCGCGCACGGGCATCCGCGTCAGCGTGATCACGTCGTAGTCGAAGATCACCTCGTTGCTGATCCAGTGTCCGCGCTCGCGCAGGCGCTCGATCTGCGGACCGGCGAGGTGCTCGGGCACGACCTCCTGCAAGCAGATCACGTCGGGCGCGAGCCGCTCGAGCTCGGCCCACAGCGCCGCGTGTCGCTGCTCTTGCGCCCAGTGACCAAACCACACGTTCCAGCTGACCACGCGCAGGGTCTTGGCGGACATGCGCCCCGTATAGCACCACGTCCGATTGCGGTACCGTCGATCATGCCCCGCGATCGCACGCGCAGCTA
This sequence comes from Enhygromyxa sp., assembly GCA_035538075.1. Taxonomy (GTDB): domain Bacteria; phylum Myxococcota_A; class Polyangia; order Nannocystales; family Nannocystaceae; genus Plesiocystis. The sequence continues at coordinate 14 of DATLLB010000178.1, read as the reverse complement.
CGGGAGCTCGAACC
>DATLLB010000177.1:0-9299 GCA_035538075.1 Enhygromyxa sp. | reverse complement strand
GACCGGCCGCGCCGTGATCTGGCGCGGGCCGATGATCCACAAGCTGCTGCAGCAGTTCCTCGAGGACGTCGAGTGGGGCGAGCTCGACTACCTGATCATCGATCTCCCGCCCGGCACCGGTGACGCGCAGCTGTCGCTCGGCCAGCTGCTGCCGATCACCGGCGGGGTGATCGTCACGACCCCGCAAGAGGTCGCGCTGCTCGACGTGCGCAAGGCCGTCGACATGTTCGCCAAGCTCGAGATCCCGGTGCTCGGCGTGGTCGAGAACATGAGCCACTACCGGTGCCCGGCCTGCGGTCACGTCGATCACATCTTCTCGAGCGGCGGCGGTAAGCGGCTGGCCGAGGAGATCGGCGTCGAGCTGCTCGGCCAGCTGCCGATCGACACCAAGGTCAGCGCTGGCGGCGAGACCGGTAACCCGGTCGTCAACTCGGCGCCCGATAGCGAGCATGCGCAGGCGTTCCTGGACTTCGCGGCCAAGGTCGGGCTCGCGGCCGCCAAGCTGCACGCGACTGGGCCCAAGCGCAGCTCGCTGCTGCGGACGGTCTGATTGCGGTATCCTGCGGCCCATGTTCAGGCGCGCGCGCTACTCGATGGGCCTGGCCGCGATCGCGGCGATCGGCCCGGCGTGCAATAGCTTCGGTGAGTTCGATGCCGACGTCGCGCAGGTCGAGCTCGGCGTCGACGCGCCGCTCGAGGCCGTGACGCACGACCACGCCTTCGAGCGGATCTACGTGGTCAGCCCCAGCGGCGTGGTGGTCGACGACGTCGGCAACCGCTGGAACTTGCCGGGGGCCTTGCACGACGTGATCGACGTCGAGGGCGATCTCGAAGACGTCGAGGTCGCGCCGCGGCTGATCGTCGTCGGTGCGGACGGGTTCGTGGCCAGCGCTCGCCATCCCGAGGGTGCGGCGATCGAGTTCGAGGTCGAGGACGTCGGCACCGACGCGGATCTCTGGGCCGTGGCTGCCGAGCGAGACAAGCAGCTGCGCATCGTGATCGTCGGTGACGACGTGCTGATCGCCGGCACCGAGGACGAGCACGGCAAGCTGATCTGGACGCACCCGCCCGCGCCGTCCGACGGGTGGGGGCCGCTGCGCGACGTCAGCCTGACCGCCGGCTGTGCGATCGGCCAAGCCGGCCGGATGCTGTGCACGACCCACGACGTGTTCGATGGTTGGGACGTCATCGAGCTCGACACGGACGTGAACCTCAACAGCTTCTGCGCCTACAGCTCGCGCGACGTGGTCGGCGACTCGGGCACGATGGTCACGTACGACGGCCAAGCTTGGCGAGTCGTGCGCCTGCAGCCTGGTGTCGATCTGCTGGCTTGCACGCTCCTTCACGTGCAGCCGCTGCTGGTCGGCGCCAATCAAACTATCTATACGGTCGACGATCTGCAGGGGCTGGATCCGCTGCACGAGCTCGACTGGCAGCCGCGCGCCCTCGATCCGCAGGTCGGCACCATGCTGGTCGGCGAGAACGGTCGCGCTGGGCGGCTGTACCAGTCCGACGGCCTGGTTCTGCACTAATTGAGCGAGCTGACGGGAAACGAGCCCGACTCGCCGAGCACGTCGATCAGCGACTGTGCGCGCTGGCTGAGCAGCTCGATCCTCGCGTCTGCATCCTCGGCGGCGAGACAGCGCTGTTGCAGGCGCAGGTGTGGCATCGCTCCGCCGAGCGGGCGCCCGCGTCGGACCGCACGCATCAGCTCGACGTTGGGCACCAGTGAGGCGATCGCATAGATGGTCACGCGCGCATCCTCGAGCTCGAGCACGGTGTGGATCATCTGCCGATCGTCTTCATCGAAGGTCTCGGCCATGCGCTCGATCTGCGCCTTGAGGATCTCCAGCGCGTGGAGATCGGCGGGCTGCGGCTCGGGCAGCGCCTCCACCCGCACGCGCCGAAAGGCGCCGCGCGAGATCGGGTGCTCGCTGGCCGCACGCACGCGGCCGAGGCCTTCGAGGCGAATGAAGCGGCGGCCGTCGGGCAGGCGCTGGTGGGCGATCATCCGACCGACGCCGAACACGGCCTCGATCGGCGGGCGCTCGTCACCGGGGTCGTGCAGCGGGAGCTCGAGATCGTGGCGATCGAGCAGGCTGGGATCGGGGCGCAACAGCGGCACGCCGATGTGCATGCCGCCCTCGAGCACATGATCGACGAGCTCGAGGTAGCGCGGCTCGAACACGTTGAGCGGCAGCACCATCCCGGGCAGGAACACCACGTTCGGGAGCGGGAAGATCGGCAGCGCGGCGAGGATCTCGGGCGCTGGCAGTCGATCCATGTCCAGCATCGGCGGTAGCAGCGTAGACGCATGGCTCGGGCTTGGCGAGCGCAAACGCCTGAGCGTACACACGAAACAGGCCGCCGCGATGCGTGAGCCATCAGCTCGCTGGCGATGCGCCGAACCCGAGCACTCAGGGCGTGGCGCGAAGCACGGGGCAGACGGCGGGGCGAATCAAGATCCGTGGCTGATCAATTGGGCTTGCAAGTCGGGCCGGATCTTGAGCTCGCCTCGATATGACGCTGTCACCACCCGCGTGCCGTGCTTGTCGTCGGGCACGTTCAAGCAATTGTGCTGACCCGTGATCACGCACGCAGACCCGCGCGCGTCGAGGTGGTGCATGAGCGCGTCGGCGATGTCGTTGCAGACCCGCTCTTGCAAGGTCAGCCGTCGCGTGAAGCAGTGGACCAGCTCGCTCAGGCGCCCGAACCCGACCAGCTTCGTGCGCGGCAGATAGGCCACCGTCGCCTTGCCGACCCACGGCATCAGGTGGTGCGGGCACATGCCGTGACAGGGGATGTCCCGCACGACCACCAATTCGGTGTCGCCCTCGCCGAGCACCGGGTCGCCGAGGATCGCGGCGGGGTCGGCGTCGTAGCCCGACAGCACCAGCGTCGACCACAGCTTCGCGACCCGCTCGGGCGTGCCGAGCAGATCGCCGTGCGTGAGATCGAGGCCGCTCGCGCGCAGCAGAGCGCGGACGGCATCGGCGAGGGCGGCATGGCGGTCTTGCTCGCTCACGGCCTGCAGTCTATGCAAATGCGCCCGTGTGGGGTCACACGGGCGTCCCGAGGTCGGTCTTGACGGCGCGCAGGCACCCTTCTATATGTCCCGTCCCTCATGACCTCGACCGAAGCGCAGACCCCAACCCCCACGAGCGACACCTCCGAGCAGCACGTTCCCGTGCTCGGACGGCCCCTGGAGGTCCGCGTCGACGAGCGCGGCGTCGAGCGAGCGATTCGCAAGCTCCGCCGGCTGATGGCCAGCGAGGGGGTGCTCCGCGAGATCAAGCGCCGCCGCCACTACGAGAAGCCCAGCGTCAAGGGCAAGCGCAAGCTTCGTGAGGCCGAGCGTCGTCGCAAGCGTCGCCAGCGTAAGGGCCCCGGCGGCCGCGAGCGCTGATCGGTTCGGTTCAAGTAACTGAGGGTCCGTGAGCAGCCGCGAGCTCGATGAGCTCGCGGCTTACTACTTGGTTCGGTTGGTTTTAGGATCTCGGGGATGCATGCGCTTCACCGGCTGGTCGTTCGCCGCTCGCCCGAAGGCTCGGTGGCGCCGCTCGGCGACGGCACGCGCACGGTCGATCCGCCTGCGCTCGCCGGGTTGCGGCTGGTGTTCGGCGTCGGCTCGGAGCCCGACGCCAACCCGAGCGCCGACGACTTCCATCCGGTCTACACGATCTCGATGCCGGTGATCTCCGTCGGTGGTCTCGATCCCGACGGCGTCTACGAATTCGACGCGGGCGCACAGCTGGAGCTGCTGCAGTCGCGCGCGACCCATCGCCGCTGGGCGCTCCGGCTCGAGCTCGAGCTGATCCAGACGCACGAGACCATCAACGCCGCCGAGCTGTGGTTCGAGACGCCGTGGGACTCCGGCGATCCGCGGCCGGTCTTGCTCGGCCACCCGCGCGGCGAGCTGCGAGCAGGTGGCGGTCGATCGCTGGTGTTCGCGAGCACTCCGGTCGCGAGCGTCGACGCGGCGCGCTCGCTGGGCGGCCGCTTCATCGCGCAGATCCGTGACGCCGATCCGCACGGCGGCGGCGTGGCGACGATCGAGAGCCCGCCGCTGATCATCGACGTCGCGCTCGAGCGCTACGAGTTCGAACCGGATTGAAGCCGAGGACGAGCAGGCGAGTTGAGCAACAAGCGAAAGCGTCGGCCGAGCAAGCGCGAGCGGCAGAAGCAGTTGCGGTGGTTCACGCTCGCGCTGGTGGTGATCATTGCGATCGCGTGGATCTGGCTGGGCGCAGGCATCCGCGAGCTGGCGGGCATCTCCGGTCCGCAGCCCTCGCCGCGCGGTCAAGCGCTGCGCGTGGTCAGCTGGAACCTCGCCAACTTCGAGGGTGAGCGGAGCGGCCACGATCTCGCGCGCATCCAAGCGGTGATCGCCGAGCTCGATCCCGACGTGCTCGCGCTGCAAGAGATCAAAGACCCGCAGGCCCTCGCCGCGCTGCTGCCCGACTGGGAGCTGCGCGTGTCCGACAAGGGCGGCCGCGGGCACCAGCGCCTGGCGATCGCGTGGCGTCCCGATCGCGTGACGCTGCTCGACAGCGAAGAGCACCCGCAGCTGAGCATCGACGGCCGCGTGCGTCCGGGTCTGTCGGGCTACCTGCGGGGCAGCGACGGCGGCCCGGACTTTCATCTGCTGGTCGTGCACCTCAAGGCGATGCCCGACTCGCTCGAGCTGCGCCGCGAGCAGTGGCCACGCTTGCTCGAGATCGCCGCGGCGATGAGCGAGCGCGATCGTGATCTCTTGATCGTCGGCGACTTCAACAGCACTGGGCCGCCGGGTGGCAAGCCGGAGCTCGAGCACCGCGAGCTCGAGCTGGCTCTCGGTCCCGCCGGGCTGCGACGTCTCGCCTGCGCGACTGGTTGTACGGCTTACTACGACGGCCAGCGGCGCGACTCCTGGAAAGAACCTTCCGAGATCGATCTGATGTGGGTCCGCGACATGGCGGAATCGCTGAGCAAGGATGCAAAGGTGCACGCCGGAACACACTGTGCTGCCTCGCGCTGCCGCGACTTTCGATCGACGGACGCCTACCCAGTGCGCGACTACGAAAAGGTCAGCGATCACTGCCCGCTGATCGTCGATCTCGTGCGGGCCGATGACGACTGATCCGGTGGCTGCTCGCGACTTGCGCGACCCCAGGGTGCATGGAACGATTCGCGGCGCAGGAGATCGACTCGCATGCTACTGAGCACTGACCGTATCATCAGCATCACTGGCCTCGGACTTCTCACCGGCATCAGCTTCTCGGCGCTGCAAGGCTGCGATCCGGACGGCGGCACCGGGATTCCCGGCTGCGACATCTCCTGCCCCGCAGAGGGCATCGCCGAAGGCAACGCGGCGATCTCCGGCATCGCCGAGGTCGACGCGTTTTTTGGTGCGGTGATCGACGTCAGCGTCGCGGCCAACAACATCAGCAGCTCGCTACGAGCCGAGCTCGATGCGATCGCGCTCTCGGTCGATCTACAGCCGGGGGCCACGGGCGCGGAGATCCGCGCTGCGGTCGAGGCCAAGATCGGTGCGTACGTCGACGCGGACGCGGGCTTGAAGTTCGAATTTCAGGAGCCACGCTGCGAGGCCTCGGTCGAGGTCGCGGTCGCAGCCGCGGCCGAGTGTGATGCTTCGGTCGAGCCCGGCTCGGCCACGGTCGAGTGCTCGGGCGGCTGCGAGGTCCAAGGCGGCGTGATGGCTTCGTGTGATGCGAACGCGGAGCTGACCTGCACCGGCACCGCGCCGGCCTTCGACTGCCAGGGCAGCTGCGAAGGATCCTGCGAGCTCACCGTCGCGGCCGGCTGCGAGGGCACCTGTCGCGGCACTTGTACCGGCGACTGCTCGGTGAGGGACTCGCAGGGCAACTGCGCGGGCGCGTGCGATGGCGACTGTCAGGGCACCTGCGAGCTCGCGGCGGGTGGCACCTGCTCGGGCGACTGCACGGGCTCGTGCACCTACAAGCCCGGCGACGCCGGTTGCGAGGCCGATGCGTCGGCCAAGTGCGAGGCGATGGCCGGCGGCTCGGTGCAGTGCGACGGTCGCTGCGAGGGTGAAGTGACGCCGCCGCAGGTCAAGGCCGAGTGCGAGGCGAGCGTCGAGGCCAAGGCCAACGCCAGCGTCGAGTGCAAGCCGCCGTCGATCGAGGTCACGTGGCAGTGGGCTGCCGACGTCGAGCTCGATCCGATGGCGCAGGCCGAGTTCAAGGCGTGGTTGCAAGGTTTCAAGGGCCGCATCGGAGTGATGCTCGCCGCCAAGGCCAAGGCCGACATCTTGATCGAGTCGCTCGAGAACCTCGGCTCCTCTGGTGCCGCGGCGATCGAGAGCGCGACCGACATCGTCGCCGACGGTGACATCGTCGGCACCTTCAAGCTGACCAGCTGCGCGATCCCGCAGCTCGCGACCGCGGCCGACCAGGTCACCCAAGCCTCGCAAGCGCTCTCGGTCGAAGCCTCCGCTTCGCTCGAGGTGTTCGGGGCGCTTGGGATCTGATTGGCCCCCCGCGGCCGCTCTCTTTTGCGCCGCTCGCTTCGCTCGCTCCGGGCGGGTTGACTGCGGTCGCACGAGGTGACCCCCGTTGGGGGTCTCTTCATCCCGCTTGGGATCTGATTGCGATCGTTGTTGTGAATAAATTGCCCATCGACGCGGGCCGGCTCGAGCTGCCGGTCCGCGCTTGTTTTCCGCGTGTGGCCGTCCGACCAGGCGTGTCGGAAGTAGCCGCATTGTTTTGCGTCGGGGCCCTTTGCCCCAGCGCCCGCGCAAGAGCGCAGGTGTGATCGAAGGCGTGATCGCAACAACCTTTTTGCCCTCGGTCGAACGCCTCTCCCCTGTTGTCGAGCGGCCTCGGACAATGCGATTCTCTCCGCCAACAACGACTCTCCGATCCGTCTGCGATCGAAAACCTCCCGGAGCTTCCCGACCATGGTCGAACTCGACATCCGCAAAAAACCCGTTCTTCCCCTCCTCACCTGCGGCCTGCTCTCGGGCCTCGCCATCGCGGCCCCCGGTTGCGACGACGGACCGCTTGGTGACCTCGCCGAGCAGTGCGGCCTGGTGTGCCCCGACGACGGCATCGCCGAAGGCAACGCCAGCATCTCGGGCATCGTCAGCGTCGACTCGTTCTTCAGCGCCGTCATCGAAGTGCGCAACGCTGCGCTGCAAGTGAGCGGCAGCGTGCGTGGCGAGCTCGAGGGCATGGCTGTCTCGCTCGGTGTCGAGGGCTACGCCGACCTCAGCACCGAGGATCTCGGCGCTGCCGTGGTCGCCGAGCTCGAGGCCAAGTTGACGACCTACGTCGACGGCGGCCTGACCATCAATTACCAGCCGCCCCGCTGCGAGGCGTCGGTCGACGTCGCCGTCAAGGCGGCGGCCGAGTGCGACGTCACGGCCGACCCCGGCTCGATCGAGGCCAAGTGCATGGGCTCGTGCGAGGTCTCGGCCGAGGTCGCGGCGGAGTGCGAGGCGATGGGCACTCTCGAGTGCACCGGCCAGGCGCCGATGCTGCAGTGCTCGGGCACCTGCCGCGGCGACTGTCAGCTCGATGGCGCGGCGGCCTGCGAGGGTACCTGCAACGGCCGGTGCAGCGGCGAGTGCACGGCGTGTGCGGGCGGCGCCTGCGAGACTGACGGAATGGGCGTGATCACCAACTGCACCGGCTCGTGCTCGGCCATGTGCGAGGGCACCTGCAAGCTCGAGGTTGCGGCCTCCTGCGATGGGTCGTGCGAGGGCGAGTGCACCTACACCCCCCCGAGCGGCGGCTGCGAGGCTAACGCCACCGCCAAGTGCGACGTGTCGGCGATGGCCGATGCGTCCTGCCAAGGCTCGTGTGAGGGCAGCGTCGAGCCGCCCGAGGTCAGCGCGGAGTGTGAGGCGTCGGTCGAGGCCAAGGCCAACGCCAGCGTCGAGTGCACGCCGCCGAGCCTGAGCGTCGAGTTCCGGTTCGCCGCCGGCCTCGACGCCGCTGGGCAGGCCGAGTTCAAGGCCTGGCTCGAGGGCTTCAAGACCCGCTTCGCCGGTCTCTTGGCTGCCAACGCCAAGCTCGAGATCGTCGGCACCGCGGCGGCCGATCTGGTCGCGGCGGCCGACGGCGCTGTCCGTGGTGCGTTCGAGACCATCGGCAGCGGCGACCTCGACCTCAAGGCCTCGATCGGCATCGGCTGTGGCCTTGCCGAGCTCGAGGCGGTCGGCACCGCCCTCGCCGAGGCGCAGGGCGAGATCTCGGCCAGCCTCACCGCCACCGCGTCGATCACCGGCGCCGTCGCGGGCGGCTGAGCCCCGCGCGAGAGAGCCCCAGCCAATGTGGCTGGGGCTCTTTTTACGCTAGCTCGCTGAATCACCACAAAGTTCCAATCGTACGATGGATAGACATTCGATGACCTCGATGTTCTGGAGATAGCACCATGATTGATTTCGACATTCGCCATAAACCCCTCCTCCCCCTGATCGCCTGCGGAATGCTGTCCGGCTTCGTCATCGCGGCCCCCGGTTGCGAGCAGATCCAGGATGTCTGCAACCTCGAGTGTCCGACCGAGGGCGTCGCCGAGGGCAACGCCAGCATCTCGGGCATCGTCAGCGTCGATGCCTTCTTTGGGGCCGTCATCGACGTGCGTGCCGCCGCGCTGCAAGTGAGCGGCAGCGTACGGGCCGAGCTCGAAGGCATGGCCGCCTCGCTCGGCATCGAGGGCTACGCCGAGCTGAGCACCGAGGATCTCGCCGCGGCGATCGTCGGCGGTATCGAAGGAAAGCTCGAGGGCACCGTCAGCGGTGGACTGACGATCAAGTTCGAGCCGCCACGCTGTGAGGCGTCGGTCGATGTCGCCGTGCAGGCGGCGGCCGAGTGCGATGTGGAGGCCGACCCCGGCTCGATCGAGGCGCGCTGCATGGGCTCCTGCGAGGTCTCGGCTGAGGTCGCCGCGGAGTGTGAGGCGATGGGCACGCTCGAGTGCACCGGCAAGGCGCCGGAGCTGGAATGTATGGGCAGCTGCCGCGGTGACTGCCAGCTCAATGGGGCAGCGGCGTGCGAGGGCACCTGCAACGGCACCTGCGAGGGTGAGTGCTCGGCATGCACCGGTGGTGAGTGCCAGACCGACGGAATGGGCAACATCACCAATTGCCGGGGCACCTGCTCGACGATGTGCCAAGGCACCTGTGAGCTCGAGGTGGGCGGTGACTGTGACGGCACGTGCGAGGGCGAGTGCACCTACACCCCCCCGAGCGGCGGCTGCGAGGCGGGTGCGACCGCCAAGTGCGACGTGTCGGCGATGGCCGAGGCGTCCTGCCAGGGCGAGTGTGAGGGCAGCAT
>DATLLB010000176.1:0-11026 GCA_035538075.1 Enhygromyxa sp. | reverse complement strand
CCGCGACGCGCTGGCCGTGCTTCTCGACCACCTCAGTGCGGCACCAGCTGGGTACCCGCGACCAGATCCGCACGCGGGATCACCCGCCGCACCCGCTGCGCGTCGATCCAGCTGAGCTCGCCGAGCTCGTGTGCGTCGGGCAGCGGCGCGACGATCATGTACTCGTCCGAGTGATCGACCGTGACGTGCAGCGCGTCGATCTTGATCGTCTCTCCGCTCGCGCGCCGCAGCTGCACGGTCTCGAGGCCCTGAGCCCGATTGGGATCCCAGTAGTCCTCGGCGATCCACCAGCGCGTCTGCTCGCCGCTCACGAACCCGAACAGCAGCGGCTGCTTGCCCGGCCCGCTCGCGTTCTCGAGCTCCCACGAGCTGATCTCGGCGATCCACGGCGTGACCTTGTTCCAGCCCCACTCGCTGACCCACGTGCTCTGGCAGTAGGTCATGTAGTCGTGGTCGGTGTCGAGGTGCGTGTCGACCGGGTTGCGAAACACGTCGGTGCCGAACGAGCCCGTGTTGCCGCCTGCGTGCGGATAGCTGTTGTCGACGCCGGCCTCCTCGCCGCTGCACTCGATGTGCTGGCGGCCCTGCTGGTGGCCGATCTCGTGCACGAAGGTGTCGGCGGTCGTGGACGGGCTGTCGTGCCACACGCCCCACCCGACCCGCGAGCTCGCGGCGTTCTTGCTCGGTCCGCCGAGCTGAGCGATGCCCGAGAAGGCCGGGAAGTCCTCGCACGGGATCGCGACCGCGTAGTAGTACTGCTCGGGCGGCGCATTCTCTTGCGCGCGCAGCTGGGACAGCCCGCTCAACAGCGAGCCGTTCTCGAGGCTGCCGCCCCACCCCACCGGCTCGTGGACGATGATCTCGACCTCGTCGACCGGGTTGGCGGCGGCCAGGCGTTGAGCGAAGAACTCGGCGACCGTCAGCTCGTTGCCGTCGAAGTCGGTGCCGAACGGCTGCGAGAGATCGGGCGCTGCTGGGCAGTCATTGGCCACGGTGTGCCGCACTGGGACCAGCACCACCCGCATCTTCATGTAGAGATCCTCGACGCCCACCTGGGCCATGCCGCCCTCCCACGGGTAGTGCGGGACCGCGGCCGTCGGGACGTCCTCGTAGCCAGGCGCAGCCTCGAAGGTCTCGATCCGAAACTCGAGACCCGGCTGGACCCACTCGGGCGGGATGCGGAAGTTGAAGCTGCCGATCGTGCTGGCGTAGCGGCAATCGAACTGCGGCTCGCCCTCGCACTCCGGCGCCCAGAAGGCCGTCTGCAGGGTGTCGAGCTCGAGCGTCTGGCCGCCGAGCGAGAGGGTCAGCACCGCATAGATCTTGCGCTCCACGAAGCCCGGCTCGAGCAGATAGAACGCGCGCAGCAGCGCCGGTCGATTGTCGAGGATCTCCGCGTTGCGCTGCGCCGGGCTCAGCAGGTTGCCGTGCTGGACGATCGGGATGCGGACGCCTTGATCGACCGTGACGTCGATGATCTGGATGCCCGTCGAGGGCGGCGGCGGCAGGTTGGGATCGCCGTCGCCATCGCCACTGCCGAGGCCCTCGGTCGAGTCGCTCGCCTCGGTCGTGGAGCTGTCGTCACCGCAAGCCCCGAGGACCAGAGCCGAGACCAATGCCACGGTTCGCGCGCGCTGCATCGTGCAGCACGCTACCCAACCGAACCTGGCATTTCAACGGAATTTGGCTGGTTTCAGGCGCTTCCCGAGGATCATTGCCGCGATCCCGAACACCGGCAATACACCTCTCGATGCTCGATCACTTCAGCAGCTGCTTGGCCGATTGCGAGATCGAGCGCCGCCAGCCCGAGTCGCCGCGCAGCATCGCCCTAAAGTAGTTGCTCGCCTGCTCGAGCGTGATGTGAGGCGGCAGCGGCGGGACCTCCGGATCACAAAACGCGTGCACGAGGACCGGCCGCTCCTGCGCCAGCGCCCGCTCCCAGCCCGGCGCGACCTCGTCGGGCCCGTGCATGACCACCGCCGCAAGGCCCAACATTCGCGCGTACTCGGCATAGTCGACGCGCGGCAGCTCCTGCGAGTCCTCGAACTTCGCGTCGCCGCTCATGTAGCGCTGCTCCCAGGTCACGAGGTTGAGGTCGCCGTTGTCGATCACCAGCACGATCAGCCGCGGGTCCGCCCACTCGCGCCAATACTTCGACACCGTCACCAACGCGTTGAGCCCGTTCATCTGCATGGTCCCATCGCCGACGCAGGCGACCACCGGGCGATCGGGGTGCGTGAACTTGGCAGCAATCGCATAAGGCAGCGCCGAGCCCATCGACGCCAGATTGCCCGATAGCGAGGCGATCATTCCGCGACGTACCTTTAGATCGCGCGCCCACCAGTGGGCCGACGAGCCCGAGTCGGCCGTCAGCACGCAGTGATCGGGCAGCCGCGGCGACAGCTCCCAGAACACTCGCTGGGGATTGAGCGGCTGCGCGCTGGTCATCGCCCGGGCCTCGAGCGTCTGCCACCACTGCGCCACATCGTCTTCGATCGCCTCGCGCCAGCTCCGATCGGTCTTGCGCTGCAGCATCGGCGCGAGCATGCGCAGGGTCTGGGCCGCGTCGCCGAGCAGGTTGACGTCCATCGGATAGCGCAGCGCCAGGTTGCGCGGCTTGATGTCAATCTGGACCCCGCGAGCCTGGCCCGGCTCCGGCAGGAATTCGGTATATGGAAAGCTCGAGCCGACCATCAGCAGCGTGTCGCACTCGCGCATCATCGTGTCGCTCGGCTTGGTCCCGAGGATCCCGATCGAGCCGGTCACATACGACAGCGCGTCGGGCAGCACCGCCTTGCCGAGCAGCGCCTTGGCGACGCCGGCCCCGAGCAGATCGGCGACGAGCTCGACCTCGTCTGCGGCCGCGAGCGCCCCGGCGCCGACCAGCATCGCGACGCGCTGACCGGCGTTGAGCAGCTCGGCGGCGCGCTGCAGCTCGTCCTCGTGTGGACTCACGCGCGCACGGATATGTCCGCTGCCGGTCACGGTCGTGCCGTGCTGCCGCTCGGGCTCCTCGACCGCGTCCTCGGCCTGCACGTCGCTGGGGAGAATTACACAGGTGACACAGCGCTCGGCGTGCGCGATGCGGAACGCACGATCGATCAAATGTCGCGCCTGCGTGGGCACGGTGCACATGTGCACATATTGATGTGCGACGTCCTTGAACAGCGAGACCAGATCGACCTCCTGCTGGTAATCGCTGCCCAGCGCCGTGCGGGCCTGTTGCCCGATGATCGCAACCACCGGCTGATGATCCATGCCCGCGTCGTAGAGCCCGTTGAGCAGGTGAATCGCGCCTGCGCCCGAGGTCGCCATGCACACGCCCACCTCGCCGGTGAACTTCGCGTGCGCACAGGCCATGAATGCCGCCTGCTCCTCGTGACGAACCTGAATGAAGCGGATCTCGTCGCGGGCCCGCCGGAGCGCGCCCATCATCCCATTGATGCCGTCACCCGGATAGCCGTAGACGATCCGAACTCCCCACGCGCGTAGCCGCCTCACCACGAAATCGCTGACCGTCTTGCTCACGCGCGCTCAAAGTGCAGCATTTGTACCGAACCGTCGCGATCGCGGACCGCGGCGGTTGTCACGATTCGAGGATTTGGTGCACCGCTTGCACTGGTGACAGGGCCGGAGAACCGCCATGGGAAAAGCAACCGCCAAAGTCAAGGGAGCCGCAAGCAAGGTCGGAGCCGCGCTCAGCGGCAAGGTCGGCGTCCTCAGCACGCTCGAAGGAGAACACGCGCAGGTGTCCTCGCTGATGGAGGACGTCATGGAAATCAACAACCCCAGCAAGCAACGCGAGCTCTACGCGCAGATTCGGCAAGACCTGTTGATTCACGCGCAGGGCGAGGAGCAGGGCCTGTACACGGAGGCGCGCGCGCACGAGTCGACGCGCAGCATGGCGGAGCGAGCCATTCAGGACCACATGCAGGTCCGCCAGCTGCTCGCCGCGCTCGACAGCCTGACGGTGGGCTCGCCGGAGTGGATGCGCAAATTCGAGGAGCTCAAGGCCGCCGTCGACATGCACGTCGACTTCGAGGAGAACCAGTTCTTCGCCGCCGTGAAGGACGTGCTCGGGTCCGACACGCTGCGCGACCTCGACGGGCGCTTCAAGGCCAATCGCAAGCGAATCGAGGAGCGTGGGGAGCAGCTCGACCCACGCGTGACCCGATCAATTTGAGACTCTCTCCCAACACCGCGTCAACCGTGTGCGAGCCGGGCCCCCTGCCCGGCTCGCTTTTTTCGTGCGCACCGCCGATTACGCCGTCGCGTCGGTGGGCCCGAAGAACACCCGCAGCGCCCGCCGAGGGGGCTGCGGATTCGACACCACCACGATCTCGTGCTCCGAATTGTGCGCCAGCAATTGCGCGACACGATCGGCCACCGCAGGCGAGTCCGCGCTCTTGTCCACGATCACTGCAGGTCCGCTCAGGTTTTGTGCGACCTCGACGGCGGCGTGCAGGAGCCGCGCGGTCGCATCATTGTCGCCGCCGGAGAGCGCCATGAAGATCACGTCGCCATGCCGCGCCGCGTCTGCGCTCGAGCAGGTGAAGCGCAGCCGCCCGGCGGCAATCTTGCGTCGCGCTCGCTCCAATCGCCCGGCCGCGACCCGCTCCAAGTCGTCCGCACAAACGACGTAGTAGCCGCGCGCGGCGAGCTCGAGCGCGGTGCTCAGCCCGAGGTCGCCGGCTCCGATTACGCCGATCTTGGTGGCCCGGCCCGCCGGCAAGCGGGACCGACATTCGCGATTGTTCGGGGAATGCGGAGGCATCTGATGTCGCACCGGTGCTGGGGAGCTTGCACCACCCATGCCCTGCTGCAATCGCCAGTGCAAGCCCCAAACCACCTGAATGTGACGCCCTCGTGTTTGCATCGCGCCGTCTCGCACGCATCGCGCAAGCAGCGATTCGCTGCGGCGGTCGAGCCGTCTCGCGCCGGCCGCGAGGCTGGCGATCAACCGCGGGGCACCGCGCCGCAGCCCGGACACTCGTAATCGCGCGACCGAACGGCACAATATGAGCAAAGCTGGCGCCCGCACGTGACACACACGATTTCGATTTCGTAGCCATAATTGGCCGCGCACGAGCGACACCTCGATGCGCGGGAGATTGGTAGCAGCAGTCCTTCGCTCGCGAGTGTCTGAGTTTCTTGCATGGCGTCCCATTTAATGTGAACGCGGAGGGATGGTCGACAATCCCTCGCGTCGCGGTTGGCTGGTATCGCCGAGAGATCGCTCGATCCCGAGCAACCTCGACGATCGCATCCGCGGCAGCGCCCTAAACGCTATAGTTTGTCGCTAGCTGGCGCTCGCATTGCATGACACCGGCGAATCATGGCGAACGTGCAAGATCCGACCACCGAGACCATTCCTCCGGCCACGACGTCTCCGACGAGCTCGCCCGTGACCACGCCGGCCGAGCGCCAGCGCACTGGCTGGACGGTTGCGATCACGCTCGTGGCCCTGGCCATGCTCGTCATCGTGATCCTCTACGCCATCGACGTGCTCTGACCGACGCAAAAAGGGCCGAGCGACTGCGCTCGGCCCTTGTTGAACACCTCGATCCTCGCGGGTCACTCGGCAGGCGTCGCGCTCCGGATCACACCGCAGGCGATCCGAGCCCCGGAGTCGCCGGACGGGTCGGTGAGCTGGTCGTCCTGCTTCTCGTGAATCACCAGCGCGGTGCCGTTGCCGGCCAGCAGCGAGCGATCGCTGCTGGCGTCGAGCCGCACGCCCGTGGCGATGAAGTCGAGCCGGGCGGTCCCGTTCTCGCTGACCTCGAGGTTGGGCAGGTCACCGCCGTGCGGGCCCTCGGGGTTCTGCAGGCCGTGCTGCGAGTGCGTGGGGTTGAAGTGCTCGCCCGCCGACTCGAAGGTCGGCGGCGTGCACTCGCCGTTCTCGTGAATGTGGATACCATGCAATCCCGGCGGCAGGTTCTCGCCCTCGAACTGAATCCGCACGCCGGTATCGACCTCCTCGAACGTGGCCTCGCCGACCACGTTGCCGCTGGCGTCGCGCAGCTCCGCGACCGCACTGACAGGCCCCTCGTCGTCCTTCTTGCAGGCCGGCAGCGCCGCCATGAACATGGCGAATACCGCCCCGCCGACCATGAAATTACGCTTCGAGATCATTGTTTTGCTCTCCTCGAGATCCTCGCGTACATAGCACCCGCGCCCTGGGTTTCCAGCAATTGAGCCAAGTCAATCTCGCCCGTGCGGCGGCCTCGACGACGCGCCACGAAATGACCTCTCGGCGCGGCCGGCTTGCCTTCGGCTACGAAGCCAAGGCCCCGGTGCGATCGACCGCGCGTTGCTCGAGACGCCGGCGAAAGTGCTCGATCGTGCGGCCGAGGCCCTCACGAATGCCGACGGTGGGCTGCCAGCCCAGCACCTGCCGGGCCTTGCTGATGTCCGGCCGCCGACGCGTGGGGTCATCGGCCGGCAGCGGTCGCCAAGCGATCGCCGAGCTCGATCCGCTCGTGACCCGCACCATTTCGGCGAGTTCGCGAATGCTCAGCTCCTCCGGGTTGCCGAGGTTGACCGGGCCGGGATCGTTGTCGAGATTCATCATCTTCAGCAGCCCGTCGATCAGATCGCTGACATAGCAGAACGAGCGGGTCTGCGTGCCGTCACCGTAGATCGTCAGCGGCTGCCCGCTCAGCGCCTGCGTGATCAGGTTGGAGACCACCCGACCGTCGCGCGTGTCCATGCGCGGGCCGTAAGTGTTGAAGATGCGGACGATTCGCACGTCGACGCCGTATTGCTGCGCGTAGGAGACCGCGAGCGCCTCGGCGCAGCGCTTGCCCTCGTCGTAGCAGGCACGCTCTCCAATCGGGTTGACGTTGCCCCAATACGACTCGCGCTGAGGGTGCTGCTCGGGATCGCCGTAGACCTCGCTGGTCGAGGCGATCAGGATGCGCGCGCCCAGGGCATGCGCGAGCCGGAGCATGTTGAGGGTGCCCTGCGTCGCGGTGACGATGGTGCCGACACGATCGCGTGTGTATTGGGCCGGCGAGGCCGGGCACGCGAGGTGAAATATTTGTTCGACATCAAACCATACCGAGCGCGCGACGTCGTCCACGACCATTTCGAAGCTCGCTGAGTCGAGGTGCGCCACATTCATGCGGCTTCCCGTCGTGAGGTTGTCGAGGCAAATTACTTTGTGGCCTTGTGATGTGAGGCGCTCGCAAAGGTGTGATCCGAGAAAGCCTGCGCCGCCGGTCGCTAGAATTCGCACGGGCCGGCGCTGTTGCAAAGGCCGAGCCACGGGTGTCTGGTCCGTGATCGATCGTCCGGCCAGTGCTTCGTTCCTGCGGCTCCGGCGGCCCGATAGCGCTGCGGCGCAACTGACACATCTGCGCGCTCGATCGACACACGGCGAGCAACCATCGTTTTCCAGGCCGCGCGGGTCGATTGAGCCGAGCTTTTGATCCCAGCAGCAATTCACGTGCTGCTGCGGACGAGTCAGCCCGCGTCGCTACGCTGGCGAGCGCAGCTCACCGCCGTGCGCGCCGAAACCCGATTATCACGATTCGCTCGCGCTATTTGGCATATCGGTTGCACAGGCCGGCGACAATGGGAAAGCGGATTCTCATCACCGGTGGGGCCGGGTTCGTGGGCTCGCACTTGGCCGACGAGTTGATCGATCGCGGGTATGAGGTGCGCGCCCTCGATAACCTGTCCGAGCAGGTGCATGGCCCCAATCCCGGTCGACCCTCCTATTTGGCCGAAGAGGTCGAGCTGATCGTCGGTGATGTCCGCGATCCCGACGCGGTCCACCGCGCGCTCGACGGGGTGGACGCCGTATTTCACCTGGCCGCGGCCGTCGGCGTCGGGCAGAGCATGTATCGCGTCGCCGACTACCTCGACGAGAATTGTGTCGGGACCGGGACGCTGCTCGAGGCGCTCGCCCAGCGCCCGGTCGAGCGCCTCGTGATCGCGTCGAGCATGAGCATCTACGGCGAAGGCCTCTACCAGCGCGACGACGGGGAGGTGATCACGGCGGCCAAGCGCAACGTCGAGCAGCTGCGCGCGGGCGAGTGGGAGCTGAGTGACGAGTCGGGTGCCCCGCTCCAGCCCGCGCCGACGCCCGAGACAAAGCCGCCCGAGCTCGCCTCGGTCTACGCCCTGTCCAAGTACGCACAGGAGCGGCTCGGCCTGATGCTCGGTGAGACCTATCGAATCCCCACCGTCGCGCTGCGCTTCTTCAACATCTATGGCACTCGGCAAGCGCTCTCGAACCCCTACACGGGGGTGCTGGCGATCTTCGCCGCGCGACTGCTCAACGATCGTCCGCCGCTCATCTATGAGGATGGGCTGCAGCGCCGCGACTTCGTCAGCGTCAAGGACGTGGCCCGTGCGTGTCGACTCGCGCTCGAGCACCCCGAGGCCGTCGGCGGCGTGTTCAACATCGGCAGCGGCGAGCCGCGAACGATCCGTGATGTCGCGCTCGAGCTGGCGACCACGCTCGACAAGCCACAGCTGCACGCCGAGCTGACCGGCGAGTACCGAGTCGGCGACATTCGACATTGTTACGCCGACATCGGTCAGGCGCGCGCGGTGCTGGGCTTCGAGCCGCAGGTCGAATTCGCCGATGGGCTCGCCGAGCTCGCCCACTGGCTGGAGTCGCAGGTCGCCGTCGACCGGGTCGCGGAAGCACGCCGCGAGCTCTCCAGCCGGGGGTTGACGCTATGAGCGGCGGCCCGGTGCTGGTGCTCGGCGGCGCCGGCTTTGTCGGTACCAATCTCGTCAGTCGGCTGGCCGAGCGTGGCGCTCGAGTGCGGGTCTTCGACAACCTCTCGCGCGCAGGCGTCGAGCGCAACGCCGCCTGGCTCGCGCACACCTATAGTGATGAGGTCGAGTTGATCGAGGCCGACGTACGCGACGCGGCGGCCGTCGAGCGAGCCGTGAGCGACGCGGTCGCGGTCTTTCACCTCGCGGCGCAGGTGGCCGTGACCACCAGCCTCGTCGAGCCGCGCGCCGACTTCGAGATCAACCTGCTCGGCACCCTCAACGTGCTCGAGGCGCTGCGCAGCCGCAAGCAACCACCGCCGCTGCTGTTCACCTCGACCAACAAGGTCTACGGCGATCTCGATGGCGTCGAGCTCGTCGAGCGATCGCTGCGCTGGGAGCCGCGCGACGCAGCGCTGGCCCGCGACGGCGTCAAGGAGACGCAGACGCTCTCCTTTCACAGCCCGTACGGCTGCTCCAAGGGCGCCGCCGATCAATACGTGCTCGACTATGCGCGCGTCTATGGACTGCCAGCGGTGGTGTTTCGCATGAGCTGCATCTACGGTCCCCATCAATTCGGGACCGAGGACCAGGGCTGGATCGCGCATTTCCTGATTCGCGCGATCGAGGGTCGCAGCATCTCGATCTATGGCGATGGCAAGCAGGTCCGCGACGCGCTGTACGTCGACGATCTGGTCGACGCGATGCTGATCGTGCGCAGCCAGGCCGAGCGCCTGTCCGGCTCCGCGTTCAACATCGGCGGCACGCCTCGTCGCAGCGTCAGCCTGCTCGAGCTGCTCGACATGATCGCCCGGCTGCGCGGCGTCGAGCCCAACGTCGACTACGGGCCCTGGCGACCCGGCGACCAGCGCTGGTATGCGAGCGACGTCTCGCGCTTCACGGCCGCGACCGGCTGGCAGCCACGCACCGAGGTCGCCGAGGGCGTGCGTCGGCTGCATGCGTGGCTCGGTCGCTCCTGCGATCGCGCAGCGTCGCTGCGGACCGACGAGGCGCTGGAGGACCAACCCGAGTCGACAGGGACGATGTGATGCGAGCGCTGCAATTGTCGGGACCCAAGCTGGCAGAAATTGTCGAAGTACCCACCCCGACGCCATCGGCCGGGCAGGTGCTGGTCGAGCTCGAGGGCTGCGGCTTGTGTGGCTCGAACCTCTCGCCCTGGCAGGGGCGCCCGTGGTTTCGCTATCCGTTCGCCGCGGGTGCGCCCGGGCACGAAGGCTGGGGTCGGGTCGCGGCGCGCGGAGCCGACGTGAGCAATTTGCAGGTTGGCGATCGCGTCGCGCTGCTCAGCGAGCGTGCATTCGCCGAATATGACGTGGCCTCGGCCGACGCGGTCGTCCGCCTGCCCGAGGCGCTCGACGATCAAGTCGTGCCAGGTGAAGCGCTCGGCTGCGCGGTCAATGTCTTTCGCCGCAGCGACATTCAACCTGGCCACGACGTGGCGATCGTCGGGCTCGGCTTCATCGGGGCCCTGGTCGCGCAGATGGCCGCACGCGCGGGCGCGCGGGTGTTCGCTATCTCGCGGCGCCCGTGCGCGCTCGAGCTCGGGCGCCGCATGGGCGCGTGCGAAGCGGTCAGCCTCGACGACACCGACGAGCACATCCTCGCGCAGATCGAAGCCTGGACCGGTGGGGCATTGTGCGATCGCTCGATCGAGGCGGCCGGACACCAGCGCACGCTCGATCTCGCGGCCAAGCTCACCCGCACGCGCGGACGCCTGGTCGTCGCCGGCTATCACCAGGACGGCGCGCGAATGGTCGACATGCAATTGTGGAATTGGCGAGGGCTCGACGTGATCAATGCGCACGAGCGCGACCGTGCAGTCTATGTTGAAGGCATGCGCGCGGCCGTCGAGGCGATCGCGGCCGGCCAGCTCGATCCGACCCCGCTCTATACCCACACGGTCGCGCTGGCCGACGCCGCGCTGGCCTTCACCGCACTCGACGAGCGTCCGCACGGGTTTGTGAAAGCGCAGGTGCTGGCGCGATGACGCGGCCGCGCTTGGGCTTTCTCGGGGTAGGTTGGATCGGCCGCGACCGCATGCGAGCGCTGGTGAACGGCGGCTGGGCCGATGCCGTGGCGATCGCCGACCCCGAGCCCGACGTGCGTGAGGCGGTCGCTAGCGAGCTCGCCGACGTGGTGGCCGTGGCCTCGCTCGACGAGTTGCTCGAGCTCGAGCTCGAGCTCGACGGCATCGTCATCGCCACGCCCTCGGCCATGCACGCCGAGCAAGCCGTGGCCGCGCTCGAGCGTGGCCTGCCCGTGTTCTGTCAAAAGC
>DATLLB010000175.1:0-8156 GCA_035538075.1 Enhygromyxa sp. | reverse complement strand
GCTCGCTCTCGCTGACCCTCGCCGGCTGTGGGGCGGACGAGACCATTGTCGCCGAGACCCTCGACGAGATCACTTCCACCGGTGAGGGCGATGGAGATGGTGATGGAGATGGCGAGGGAGACGGAGATGGCGACGGCGATGGGGATGGCGACGGCGATGGGGATGGGGATGGCGACGGCGATGGCGATGGCGATGGCGATGGTGACGGCGATGGGGATGGTGACGGCGATGGGGATGGTGACGGCGATGGGGATGGTGACGGCGACGGCGATGGTGATGGCGACGGCGACGGCGATGGGGATGGTGACGGCGATGGCGACGGGGATGGCGATGGCGATGGCGACGGTGACGGTGACGGCGGCTGAGTCGTGACCGACAGCGATCACTGGCTCTGGCGTCTCACCGCCCACGAGTGGCTCGATGCAGCCGAGCGCGAGCTCGAGCAAGCGAGCGAGCTCGTCAGCACTCGCCGTACCGCGGTCACCCACGCCCGTCGCGCGGCCGGCATGGCACTCAACGGCGTGCTCGCGTCGATGGCCGATCGCGGGTGGACGAAGGATCGCTGCGAGACCGCTTGGGGTCGCAGCTACATGGACCACCTCCGAGTGATCGCGGACTCGGCCGTCTCGGACCGCGAGCCCTTCGACGCCGAGCAGGCGGAGCGATGCCGAACACTGCTCGCCGTCCCCGTAATGCCGCCCACTGGTCTAGTTCGGCTGGCCACCCGCAAAGACGAGGCTGCAAGCCAAGCCGTCGCCATTGCAGCCGCAATTGTCCAAGCTTGCGCGAAAGCGATCGGCCGCTTCGACGGCACTAAAGGATCCGTCGAAACCTAGTGACAAACTCGGTCACCAGGGAGTGTGAGTGGACCCAACTTTTGGGCCGACTCCGGCTCTGGCATGTTGCGCGCCAGTATGACCACCCCCGTTTCCCGTGTTCCGGTTCTCGCTCTCGCGCTCTCCCTCGTCGCGCTCTCGGCTTGCGACAAAGAGAAGCCCGCGGAGGGCGAGGCCAAGTCCGATGAGAAGAAGGCCGACAAGGCCGATGACAAGAAGGCCGTCGACGCAGGTGGAGACACCAAGCAAGCCGACGCGACCAAGACCGACGAGGTCAAGCCGGATGGCGGCGGTGAGAACCCGACGCCCACGCCGACTCCGACGCCGACCGCCTCCGGTGGTGACGGCGTCGCCTACGTCGCCGTCAACAACCGCGGCATCGCCAAGCTCGACGCGAGCGGCTGGTCGCTGGTCGTCGACGACAAGCGTGCGTACTACAACAAGATGTTCCTCGGCGCCGACGGCAACGTCTACGTCGTGGATTTCGAGGCGGTCAAGAAGATCGACGGAAGCTCGGTCACCGAGATCGCCAAGTTCGACTACAACACCTTCTCGGGCGCGAGCTACATCGCCACGAGCAAGGACGGCGCGACCATGTTCGGCGCCGCCTACAACAAGTTCGGCACCTTCTCGGGCGGCAAGTGGGCGAGCGCCGAGCTCACCACCATCGACGCCGCGCTCGACAGCCTGACCGGTGTCGCGACCGCTGGCGACGGCACCGTGTGGGTGACCGGCAGCAAGACCATCCACTTCAACAAGGGCAACGCCGGCACCTGGGCCAAGCTCGACATCAGCTCGCTCGGCGAGCACTTCTTCTTCTCGCACCTGTCGGGCTCGCCGACCGGCGACGTGTTCGTGACCAACGGTCAGCACCTGGTCAAGCTCACCCCCGAGAAGCCCGAGAAGATCGAGTTCAAGGTCGAGGGCAACAGCTGGGCTTCGTACAGCGCCGACCTGGCCTACAACAGCTCGGGTCACGTGCTCGCGGCCTCGCTGTCCTGCGATCTGGTCCGCGTCGATCCGGCCAACAGCGGCGAGCAGTGGATCGCGACCAAGAAGGACTACAACTGCCTGACCCTGCAGGCGGTCGCGCTCGACAACCAGAACCGCGCGTGGGTGTCCTCGCGCGAGGGTCTGAGCGTCGTCGGTGCCGACAAGACCGCGATGGAGTACCCGAACAGCACCGTGCCGCAGCTGGTTGGCAGCTACGTCACCGACATCGTCGTGGTCGGCAACGGCCCCGCGCTCCCGGCCGCCGGCCCCGTGCAGACCGGTGGCGTGACCGGCAAGGTCCTCGTCGAGGGCACCGCCGTCGCCAACTCCAAGATCGAGATGTGCGCCTCGCCCTCGTGGGGCGGCAGCCAGCCCTGCTTCGACTCGAAGGTGAAGTTCGCCAGCACCACCAACGACAAGGGCGAGTTCACGTTCGAGAACGTGCCGGTCGGCAACTACACCGTCTCGGTCGAGATCTCGGGCAAGTGGCAGATGTACACGCTCTCGAACATGGCCACCGAGATGAAGGTCGGCTCGACCTACGACGTCGGCTCCGTCAAGTTCAACGCGATGTGATTGTCGCGCGATGTGAGCCGGGGCGCCCGCCTCGCTCGCAAGAGGGCCGGCTTGGCCATGAGCTTGCTCGTGGTCGACCGGCCCTCGTCTCATTCTGAGACTTCACATGGAGCGGACGCACGCCCGGCCAAGTTGCCGGTCCGCCGATCACCTCCGATCATCGAGAGCCATGCGTTGGGACGCAGCCATCCACGGTCGCCTCGTGATTCCGGCCAAGCAGCGCAAAGCTTGGCTCGCCGCCGAGCTCGACTGGAAATCGGTCGAAGGCAGCGCGGTCCTCAAGGGCTACATCAGCGGCGAGACCGTCGCTGACATGATCTACGACGACGCGAGCTTCGAGGAGCCCAACGAGTTCCTGAAGATCAGCTGGAGCGGCGACGAGCTGCTCCTGCAGTCGTTCCAGTCGCCCGCAGGCTTCACCGAGAACATGGTCGGCTTCGCGGCGGCCTGGGCTGCGGCCGCGCGCTTTGGTGGCACGGGCGAGCTGTTCACGTTCGCGATCGGCTCGCGGCTCGGCTACCGCATCACGGTCGCGGACGGCAAGGTGGTCGTGGCCAAGCTCGCGGATGACGAGCTCGACAAGCTGCTCGAGCACCCCGACGCGGTCGCGCTGCGCGAGGCGATCCACAAGCGCGGCGGTCCGATGGCGCAGAAGCTGGCCGCGGCCAAGTAGGGCTCACTGGCCCTGCGCCGCCGCCTGCTGCGTGCGCCAGAGATCGAGCGAGAACACCAGCAGCCCGATCCAGATGAACCCGAACGCGAGCAGCTGCGCGCGCGCGAACGGTTCACCAAACACGAACACCGCCAGCAGAAACTGCCCGGTCGGCGCCAGATACTGCAGAAACCCCACGGTCGCGAGCGGCAGCCGCCGCGCCGCGCTGGTGAACAGCAGCAGCGGCCCAGCCGTGATCACGCCGGTCGAGATCAGCAGCAGGTGCTCGACCGCACCCACGCGCCCGAGCTCGCCCCCACCCTGCGCCGCCAGCCACACCAACCACACCAACGCGACCGGCAGCATCAGCGTGGTCTCGATCGTCGACCCGACCAGCGAGTCCACGCGCGCGGTCTTGCGAAGCAATCCGTAGAGACCGAACGAGCCGGCCAGCACCAGCGAGATCCACGGCACCCGTCCGAGCTGCACGGTCAGCACGATCACCCCCACCAGCGCGCACACGATCGCGATCCACTGCAGCCGCCGCAGCTTCTCGCGCAGCACGATCGTCCCGAGCGCGACCGAGACCAGCGGATTGATGAAGTACCCGAGCGATGCATCGAGCAGCCGATCGTAGGTGACCGCGCCGATGAACACCCCCCAGTTCACCGCCAACGCCGTGCCCGACAGCGCCATCACCCCGATCGTCCGCCGCTCGCGAAGAGCCGCCCGAAGCGGCGCCGTCCGACCCGCCAAGCCGACGATCACCACGAAGGTCAGCATCCCCCACAGCACGCGATGGGCGAGCACCTCGATCGGATCGACATGCGCGAGCAGCTTCCAGAACAGCGGGATGATCCCCCACAACCCGTACGCCGCGATCCCATACGCGAGCCCGCGTCGGCTCTCGCTCGCACCCTCCGGGGTGGTCATCGGCGGATGAATAGCCGACGATCGCCCGCGTGCCGATGATCTCGCGCAAGAAGCAGCCCTACCCGGTCTCCGAGCGGCTGCGCGACTACCTCGATCAGCACGATCGCGAGTTCCCGCTGCCGATCCGCTACGACGATCTGACCGCGTACGGCGACACCACCCCGGTCTACGACAAGCGCAAGCGCGACACGCTCTGGGAGTCGGTCATGTACCCCGCGAACGAGCGCCGGCGCATCCACCGGGCGCTGGTCGACACCTACGCGATGCTGCGCATCGCCGGCGACGCCTCGCTGATGCAGCACCTCGTGACCGATCGCGTCGACGTGTGCTCGTACGGCAACACCCAGCCGTTTCGGGTCCGGATATTGAACACATTGAACGAGAACTTCGACTACTTCTACGTCAAGCGGGCCGACGCCTCGCGCATCTACGGGCTCGAGCTCGAGCACGTGCTCTCGCCCGAGCGCCTGGAGTTCATGACCTGCGCCGACACGCTGGTCGAGGCCCACATCGCCGGCATCCCGGGCGACGTGTTCATGCGCGACTACCTGGAGGACACGCACCTCGACCAGATCCGCCTGGCCAAGGAGTTCGTCAAGTTCTGCGAGCGCTGCTTCATCCGCCTGCTCGGGGACATGCACGCCGGCAACTTCGTGGTCGACATCACCCCCGACTTCGACGAGACCAGCTATCGCCTGCGCGCGATCGACTTCGATCAGCAGAGCTACGAGGGCAACCTCCGCGTCTATCAGCCCAACTACTACGTCGAGAACAACCCGATCATCATGCTCGGGATGAAGTGCATGCAGCCGGCGACCACCCGGCAGTATCAGCAAGAGGAGCGCGCGCTGATCCGCCAGCGAGCGAAGGCCGAGCGCGAGCGCCTGCGTGCCCTGCTCGACTGCATGCGCTTCGACGAGCTCGCGCCCGACGAGCACGTCGAGCGGCTGCGTGCCGGGTTGCTCGAGCACTACGGCGACAAGCGCTTCGAGCGGTGCCAGACCATGGGCGCGCTGGTCGACGCCTCGCTCAGTACCCTGCGCTGGGAGAGCTGAAGCGCCTCACCACCACTTCAGTGGGACCAAGCGCTCGACCGGGAAGTGGTGGCCACGCAGATCGTCGCCCCACACCTCGATCGCGTTGTGAACCCGTCGGCGCGCCATCTCGAAGTGGGCGTCCATCGACTTCTTGGCTACGTAGAGAAACGGCCAGAACAACGGCACCAACGCGAACAGCAAGAACATCCACTTGCTGGCCTGGGTGCTGAGCAGCTCGGCTTCGTACTCGTCGATCGCGTTGCGGATGTAGAGCACCTTGGCCTTGTTGATCTCGGCCGGCGCGAGCCCGGCCAGGCTCGCGACGAATAACTGCATCTTGTCGGGCGCGAGCGAGTCTGCCTTGCGAGCCATGCATCGCCACTGTACCCGAGTGGCGCCAAGAGCATCATCGAGTGCCGTAATGTTCACACTTCTTCATACGCGAGCGGCCTGACCGTTAACGTAGCCCGAGTATCGTCCGAGCCATGACCGAACGCTCGCGCAACCCCGCCAAGGCCAAACGCGCAGCCGACCACCCGAAGCGACCCGGCGAGCGTTGCAAGGCCGAGCCCGGCGCTTGGCAGCCCCGCGTCGATCGCCGCCGCTGCGAGGGCAAGGCGGACTGCGTCGAAGTCTGCCCCTACGACGTGTTCGAGGTCGGGACCATCGACGAGGCCGAGTATCGGGCGATGCCCTGGCCGATCCGGCTCAAGCTCCGCGTTCATGGCAAGCAGACCGCGTTCACCCCTCGCGCCGACGCCTGCCGAGCCTGTGGGCTCTGCGTGGTCGCTTGCCCGGAGGACGCGATCACGCTCGTCCGCCGCTGAGCTCCAATCTCAAATCAAGCTCGAGGCCAGCCGCGGCGGCACGTAGTGGATCGGATCGAGCCCCGCGGGCGCAGGGATCCGCTCCACTCGCAGCCGCTCCAGCGCCAGCTCGATTGCCGTGGCCATCTGCGTGACCTCGACAATCTCCAGCTCCCGCCGCCCGCCGCCGACCCAGCGCATCGCCGTGACCACACCGCGCAGCGTCGGATCATCGACGACCACGATCAGCGCCAGCGTGACCTCGGTGACCAGGTCGTTGCGCGTGTGCTCGATCGCCCGCTGCCGCACCGAGGCCTCGGGCGCGACCGCGTTGCTGAGATCCGCGATGCGGATCAGCTGCTGCTCGGCGGCCATCGCCGCGGCGGCCCGACGATCCGACCAGCGGTAGAACTCATCGACGATCGCGAGGCTCGGCGCCCCGTACCACGACGAGATCATCACTGGATGCGAACGACTGTCGAGGGCGATCGCGCAGTCCCTCTCTCGAATCCACTCGATCATGGCTGCTCCCATCCGGGCGGATGGCGCACCCACGCTAGGCGATCCGCGCAGGGCCGACAACGGCTAACTTCGGTGGGTAGGACTAGCCGGGATGGGCTAGCTACGGCACCGCGTGCAGGCATTCGTCCAACCCGTGGCTCAATCAACATATCCCCCGAAGTCGCAGTATCCATCGGGCCACACCATGTCGGCCGCGTCCAAGCTCGCGAGCCTCGCGCTGCTGGCCATCGTCGGCGCGTGTGCTCATCCCTACGGGGTCCCGCGCGAGCGAGGTGCGGTCCGTCTGACGACCGAGATCGAGATCGCCGCGCCCCCGCAGCAAGTCTGGGCGCTGCTCGTCGACTTCGAAAACTACGCGCAGTGGAACGAGTGGCTGCCCGAGCTGCACGGCGCCGCCGTCGAGGGCGAGCGAGCAGACGGCAAGGTCTGGCTAAACGACGAGCTCCGCCGCGCTCGCCACCGCGTCCTGCAAGTCGACGCACCGCGAACGCTGTGCTGGCGTGATGCGGGCGCGACGACGTGGTTCGTCTGGGCTCGCCGCTGTCGATTCCTCAGCGAGCGTGCAGACGGCACGACCACGCTCCGCGAGGAGCTGACCCTCAACGGGACCTTCGTCGACGCGGCGATGCGCCGATATGGCGACGCGCTGCAGCGTGGACTCGAGCGCGAGGCCGAGTCGCTGCGCGCCCATGCTCAGTCGTCGATCGGCAAGTGATCGAGCAGCGTCGAGGTCTCGAAGCGCCGAATCGTGCCGGTGTCGCTGCGCAGCGCCAAGCTACTGACGAGCGTCCGATTGCCGCGAATCCTAATCCCCGCGAGCATCGGCCCATCGGTCACGCCCGAGGCGACGAAGAAGCACGGGCCCCGGACCATGTCGTCGAGCGTCAAGATCCGATCGGGCTCGCTCAACCCCATGGCGATCGCCCGCCCGCGCTCGATCTCGTTGGCGTACACCAGCCGGCCCTCGAACACGCCGCCGAGGCAGCGCAGGGCTGCCGCCGCGAGCACGCCCTCGGGCGCGCCGCCGATGCCGATGAACATGTCGACGCCGCTGTCGGCCAGGCCGGTCGCGACGCTGGGGTTGACGTCGCCGTCGCTGATGAAGCGCACGCTGGCTCCGGCCTCGCGCATCTCGGCGACCATGCGATCGTGGCGGGGTCGCTCGAGCACGACCACGACCAATTCGCCGGGGCGCTTGTTCTTGGCCTCGGCGAGGTCGCGGACGTTCTGGGCGGGGGTCTTTTGCAGGCTGACCACACCGACGCCGGCCGGGCCGGCGGCGATCTTGTCCATGTAGATGTCGGGCGCGTTGAGCAGATCACCGCGATGGGCGACGGCCAGCACCGCGAGCGCGCCGGGCTTGCCGTGCGCGACCAAGTTGGTGCCCTCGAGCGGATCGACGGCGATGTCGACCTCGAGCAGCTTCGGGTCGTTGGGCCCGACCTTCTCGCCGATGAACAGCATCGGCGCCTCGTCGCGCTCGCCCTCGCCGATGACGATGGTGCCGCGCGCAGGCACGCGCTCGAAGGCCGAGCGCATCGCCTTGACCGCGGCCGCGTCGGCCGAGATGCCGTCGCCGCGCCCGATCTGCGCCGAGGCGGAGATCGCCGCCGCCTCGGTCACGCGCGTGTACTCAAGAACTAGTGTGCGGTCCATGACGGTCTCCTCCGTGCGAGTGCTTCAGTCGACTTGTTGGGGGGCGAACGACGCGAAGGTCGCCCGCAGGTCGTCCGGGAAGCGCGTCGGCCTCCCGTCGGCGAGGTGGATGCAGCAGTGACAGGTCTCGGCGAAGAGCACCGTC
>DATLLB010000174.1:0-34889 GCA_035538075.1 Enhygromyxa sp. | reverse complement strand
TGCCCGAACAGCAGCCACGGCAGCACGGCGTAGCGGTAGCGCTCGTCGTTGGCCGCGATGAACACCGGCGGCAGACCGACGCGAAAGCCCTCGGCGCGCTTTTGGAAGTAGAAGGGCGGCGGCGCGACCCAGGTGTCGTGCTGGTTGGCCGGATCGAGATCGCGGTAGTGCCAGAACAGCGGCGTGACGACCTGGTGGCTCTTGCTGCCCTCACGTCCGGCGAAGGTCAGCAGCGGCGGCACGCCGAAGCGCGCGCGATCGATGCCGTCGGCGTCCCTCGACTTGGCTCGGTAGATCAGCGGGCCGACACCCCAGGCGCTGCGATACTGCGATCCATCGAGCTGCCCGGTGCCCGCCGGATCGTCGTTGACGAACCGCCAGAACACGCCGCCGAGCACGAACTGACGGCTGCGCAGCGGCGAGTGGCTGATCCAGGTGAGCAGCGGCAGCGAGCCCGCGCCGCCGCCCTTGCCGGCTTCACCCGCGCCGCGGTTCTTCCAGTACGAGAACAGCAGCGAGTGGACCGAGAGCCGCTGCGGGCTCGAGCGCCACAGCGCCAGCGGAGCGAGCACGCTCAGCGACGTGTCGGCGCGCTTGTCCTTGAAGCGCCACCACACCGGCGCGGCCCAGGAGATGTGCTGGTTGGGATCGTCGACCGCACCGCCGAGCGCGACCACCCAGGTCGTGCGCGCGCGCAGGGTGTCTTCGTGGCGCCACACGAGCGGCGTGATCGAGAGCAGGTCTCGCTCGCGCGTACGATCGCGGAACGCCAGCAGCGGCGGCACGGCCCAGGCCTTGTGCCCGCGCGCCGCGTCGGTGCGACGGATGAACGGGATCGTCCACAGCTCCTTGCGATTGCCGAACTCGCGGCTCTGCCAGTGGAAGAAGGGCAGCAGGGTGCGGTGGGTGATGCCGGTCGCGAGGTTCTTGCCGCCGAAGTAGATCGGGCTCGCGTCGATCGTGCGCAGGCCCTTTTGGAAGCGGAAGTAGACCGGCGCGAACACGAAGTGGCGGCGGTCGTTGTCGAGGTCGCCGTCGTCGAGGTTCTTGTTGCCGTACCAGGCCAAGAAGCCCGAGACCGCGAACTTCTGATCGGGCGCGCGCTTGTGATAGTGGACCGGGAAGATGAACAGGTTCTTGACGAACTTGTTGCCCCACCACCACGCGAGCGGGAACTGGCCGAAGTTGAACTGCTCGCCGACGCGTCGGTAGCCCATCAACAAGGGCAGCGCGGCCCAGACGGTCTTGTGCTCCGACTTGCCGTAGAAGAACAGCACCAGCGGGTTCATCCACCGCTGCTTGCCGCGGCCCTTGTGGAAGTAGGCGATCGTGAAGCTCAGATCGAAGTGGGCGAGCTTCTCGGGGTGGCCGGGCTTGGGCGCACGATGGACGTAGAGCGGCGGAAAGGTCAGCGCGGTGGTCGTGTGGGTGTCGTACTCGCGCTTCAACCAAAATGGCGGGATGGTCCGCTTGCTCTGCAGCTGCGGGGGCGTGAGCTCGTAGCTCGGCGTCCGCGTGGTTGGCTGCACGAGCGGGTCCTCGTCCTCTTCGTCCTCGTCGAGATCGGGCTCGGGCTCGGGCGCGGTCGGCTTGACCGGGATCGTGGCTCCCGGTCCACCGCTCGGCGACTGCGTGGGTGGGGCCGCGAGTGGGATCGTCGGGAAGCCGAGCTCGAGCAGGCCGTCGGCGAAGCTCGGCTGCGGGTCGCCGGCGGACGCTCGCGTCGAGCTGGTGACGAAGCCCAGGAACACCAATGCGCTCAGCCACATCCGGCGCTTCGGCTGCGGGCGAGCGGTGCAACCCTCAGCTCGGGCGCGGCGGTCGGTTCGGAGGCGCTGGCTCATTCGAAAAGCGTGGAGGCGCTCTGAGGAGGCGAAGCAACGCGGAGCTGCAAGTCGGCTTGCAGACCCAAGGGCCGGCCAAAGTCGCGCGAGGGTATGTCAACGACTTCGATTCAGCCAGCGCGTGGGGTGCGCCCTCGAGCCACGCGAGTCGGACGTCGCCGAGCTCTCCGAGTCGGCTCGCTGGGCGTTAAGGAGTGGGCGCGCCACTTGTCCCACGCGCACGGCTGTACTAGAGAGGCCGTTTCGAATGTCTTCGCGCAAGCAAGATCCCCGCGAGGCCGAGCCGATCTCCGATGCGGCCGAGCCCACGCTGCGTCCGCTCGAGGCTCTGAAGGTCGAGCTCGACGAGCTCGAGGAGGGCGTCCATCCGCTCGCGGTCGAGCTGCCGCAGCCCTGGGTCGCCGAGATCCTGTCCGAGACCGATGCGATCGCTCGATCCGGCGGCGCCGTTCGGCTCGAGCTCACCTTGCAGACCGATCGCACGCTGCTGGTCCGCGGCCACATCGAGCTGGTCTATGGCGTCCCGTGTGCGCGCTGCCTCGAGCCCGCTGAGGTCGACGTCGGCGCCGAGACCGACGAGCTGTGCGTGACCTTCGTGCCGGCCGAGCGCCTGCGCGTGTGGGCCGACGTGCCCGGTGGCGGCGAGTCTGCGGACGATGAGATCGAGCCGCTCGAAGCCGGCGAGCTCGACGAGATCGGCTACCACGGATCGACCGTCGATCTGCGCAAGCTGATCAGCGAGCAGATCCTGCTCGCGTACCCGATGCGGATCTTGTGCTCGCGCGGCGAGGCGTGCTTGGGCCTGTGCATGCGCTGCGGCGCCGATCTGAACAAGGCAGTCCCCGAGGGCGCGCCGCCGCCCGAGCGCTGCCCGAATTGCAATGTGCGGCTGGACGGCGCTGACGACGAGGGCGCCGAGACGCCGTGGAAGCGCGCGCTCTCCAAGCTCGACACGCCCAAGGACTAGTTCCCCAGGCCGTGAGGCAGCTCGCGTAGTGCCTCTTTCATCTTCCCCCGAAACCATCCACACTCCGCCCCCCAACCGGACCTACCGTCATGGCCGTTCCCAAGAAGCGCAAATCCAAGAGCCGCCGCGACATGCGTCGGGCCAATCACGACCGTCGCAGCGCCCCCACGCTCTCGCCCTGTCCCAACTGCGAGGAGCTCAAGCTCAGCCATCGCGTGTGTCCGGCTTGCGGCACCTACAAGGGTCGCGAGTTCGTCGCCGTATCGCAGGACTAGCTCCTTCGCCCCCGCGGCCGATAGCGTCTGAGCCGCTCGCTTCGCTCGCTCAAAGGGCTAGATGTTCATGCGGCGGATGTAGTGGCCCCCGAGGGGGCCCAACCGCTGGACGCCCGCGAACATGAGCGAAGCGATAGCCCTCGATGCGTTTGGAACGGACGCCCGACCGGGGCCCGAGATCGATGCTGCGATCCGGGCTGCGAGCGCTGGCGTCCGTGTCGATTTAATTGGTGATCAGTCGCGCCTCGCCGCGGCGCTCGAGCAGCGCTTGCAGTCGCTCGGGGCGAGCGAGCACGCCGACGCGATCACCCTGATCCACGCGGCCGACGAGATCGCCATGGGCGAGAGCCCGGCCAAGGCGGTGCGGGCCAAGCCCGACGCCTCGCTGTGCGTGGCGATGAATCGCGTGCGCTCGGGCGAGGCCGCGGCGGTGGTCTCGGCTGGCAACTCGGGGGCGATCCTCGCAGGCGCACTGTTTCGACTCGGTCGCATCCGCGGGATCGATCGCCCAGCGTTGGTCGCCAACCTTCCACAGGTCGACGGCTCGCCGCACGCCGTGCTGATCGACGCGGGCGCCAACACCGAGTGCAGCGTGCTCAACCTCGTGCAGTTCGCAGTGCTCGGCGCGACGTGGTCGCAGCACTGGCTCGGCGTCGATCGACCGCGCGTGGCGGTGCTCTCGAACGGCCACGAGGCCGGCAAGGGCACGGCGCTGACACGAGGCACCCATCGCTTGCTCGCCGACCACGCCGCGCGACTCGGTGCAGCGTCGGCGTTCGAGTACGTCGGTCACGTCGAGTCCAACCAGCTCTTCTTCGGAGCTTGCGACGTGGTTGTCACCGACGGTTGGACCGGCAACGTGGCGCTCAAGCTCGCCGAGGGTGCGATGGCGGCGTGGCCTCGAGTGCTCGCGCGGGCGATCGCAGCGCAGGAGGGTGCAGCAGCGATCACAGATGCGATCGATCCAGCGCTGCGAAAGCTCGCGCAGCAATTCGACCCGGAGGCTCACGGTGGCGCGCCACTGCTCGGGGTCGACGGGGCCGTCATCATTTGCCACGGTGCGTCTGGGCCCGGGGCGCTGCACTCTGCCTTGCTCATGGCCCGCCGCTTCGCCGAGCGCGGCCTCATCGACGCCATCGCGCGAGCGGTCACCGACCACCGCGAGCTGTTCGAGCTCGCTCGCACCTTGCGATGACGCGATGACGAAACCATGGACGAGCAAGTCGTGAGCACCACCGCATTCATGTTCCCCGGCCAAGGCACGCAATCCGTCGGCATGGGGCGGGCGCTGGCCCGCGAGTTCCCCGAGGCGCGGGCGGTCTTCGAGGAGGCCGACGAAGCGCTCGGCGAGCCGTTCTCCAAGCTGTGCTGGGAGGGTCCCGAGGACGAGCTCGCGCAGACTCGCAACACGCAGCCGGCGATCCTGACGGCTTCGATTGCGGCGCTGCGCGTGCTCGAGGCCCACACCCGCATTCGCCCCAAAGTCGCGCTCGGGCACAGCCTCGGCGAGATTTCGGCGCTGGTCGCCGTCGGCAGCATCCGCTTCACCACCGCCGTGCAGCTCGCTCGCTTGCGAGGTCGCGCGATGCAGGAGGCCGCGCCTCCTGGCGGCGGCGCGATGGCGGCGGTGCTCGGGCTCGACGTCGAGGAGGTCGAGCGGCTGTGCCTGGAGGCGACCAACGAGACCGAGCTGGTGTGCCCGGCCAACTTGAACGGCGGCAACCAGGTCGTGGTCGCGGGTCACAGCGAGGCGGTCGAGCGACTCTCCGATCTCGCTCACGATCTCGACGCCCGCGTGATCGCGTTGAAGGTCAGCGCGCCGTTCCACTGTCCCTTGATGCAACCGGCCGCCGAAGCGCTCGCCGAAGCGCTCGCCAAGATCGAGATCGCCGAGCTCCGCGCTCCGGTGATCAGCTGCGTCGACGCAGAGCCCAACAGCGATCGAGATCGGGTCCGCGAGCTACTCGTGGCTCAAGTCACGCATCGCGTACGATGGGAGGAATCTGTGCGAAAGGCCATTCACATTGGCTGTGAACGAGCGATCGAGCTCGGCAACGGCAAGGTGCTTCGCAACCTCAACAAGCGCATCGACAAGCGCTTCGCGATGTTCAACCTCGGCGAGCCGGAAGACCTCGCGACGCTGCCGAGCGAGTGATGAAGCAGCCGCGCAATCGATCGACTCGCGATGGCGAAAAACTCGGCACTTCGCTGCGCAGCGCCGCAATTCGTGACTTCGCCCGCCTGGTGACAGTCCCGACCACATGCGCTACACGTCGAGCCCCGTGACGGCCCTTCCGCCCACGCTCTCTCTGCACGACCGCGTCGCACTGGTCACCGGTGCCTCGCGCGGCATCGGCAAGGCCATCGCCGAGACGCTGGCGGCGCGTGGTGCTGCGGTCGCCGTCAACTACACCCGCAACGAAGCCGCGGCCGCCGAGGTGTGTGCCGCGATCGAGGCTGCGGGCGGCCGGGCGCTGGCGGTCGGCTTCGACGTGGCCGACGAGGCCGCGGTGACGGCCGGCGTCGCCAAGGTGGTCGAGCACTTCGGCGGGCTGCATGTGCTGGTCAACAACGCCGGCATCTCGATCGACGCGCTGCTGCTGCGGGCCAAGTCCGAGGATCTGCGCCGGATCCTGGCGGTCAACCTCGAGGGCGCGTTCGCCTGCAGCAAGGTCGCCTCCCGCCACCTGCTCAAGGCGCGCGCGGCCGGCCGGATCATCAACGTGTCGAGCGTGGTCGGTGAGACCGGCAACGCCGGCCAGTCGATGTACTCGGCCTCCAAGGCTGCGCTGCTGGGCCTGACCAAGTCGCTGGCGCTCGAGCTCGCCGGCCGCGGCATCACGGTCAACGCGGTCACGCCCGGCTTCATCGAGACCGACATGACCGACGCTGCGCTGCAGGGCGACGCCCGCGAGCAGCTCCTGAAGAAGATTCCTCTCGGCCGCATCGGCGCGGCCGCCGAAGTCGCCGAGGCCGTTGCATGGCTGGCCTCGCCGGCCGCCGCCTACGTCACCGGGCACGTGCTCCGAGTCAACGGCGGCCTTGCGATGTGACCCCCAAAGCACCCCCACACGAGCGAGACCAGAGACAATGTCAGACGATATTTTGAAAAAGATCACCGGGATCATCGCCGAGCAGCTCGACGTCAAGGAGAGCGACGTGACCCCCGAGAAGAGCTTCACCGACGATCTCGGCGCGGACTCGCTGGCGATCGTCGAGCTGGTGCTAGCGCTCGAGGAAGAGTTCGGCATCAAGATCCCCGACGACAAGGTCGACGAGATTCGCACCGTCGCCAACGCGGTCGACTACATCCGGGCTCACCGGGCTTGAGTCTTTTGGCTCGAGTCCTGGCCTGAGCCTTCGGCCGTCCTCGAGCGGCACCGTACCCAGCGAGATCGAGACGTGGCAGAGCGCAAGGTAGCCGTCACCGGAATCAGCATGATCACCCCGCTCGGGCTCGACACGGAGTCGACCTGGGACTCGCTCACGCACGGTCGCAGCGGGATCGGACCGATCACCAAGTTCGATGCCAGCGAGTTTCCGACGCGCATCGCTGGCGAGGTGCGGGGCTTCGATCCCACCCAGTACTTCTCCAAGAAGTACGTGCGGCAGATGGACCCGTTCATCCAGTACGCGGTCGCGGCCTCGTACATGGCGCTCGGGCAGGCCGGGATGCTCGAGGACAAGCCGCCGGCCGAGCGCACCGGTGTGTATGTCGGGGCTGGGCTCGGCGGCATCACGACCATCGAGAACACCCACGACTCGCTGCGCGCCAAGGGCTGGCGTCACGGCATCAGCCCGTACTTCGTGCCCGCGTTGATCATCAACTTGGCCGGCGGACAGATCTCGATCTTCCACGGCTTCAAGGGTCCGCTGATGAGCCACGTGTCGGCCTGCTCGACCGCGGCGCACTCGATCGGCGAGGCCTACCTGGCGATCCGCTACGGTCGCGCGGACGTGATGATCGCCGGCGGGACCGAGTCCACGATCACGCCGCTGAGCGTGGGTGGGTTCGCGGCCGCGCGGGCGCTCAGCACTCGCAACGAAGAGCCGACCAAGGCCTCGCGCCCGTTCACGAAGAGCCGCGACGGCTTCGTGATGGGTGAGGGCTGCGGCTTGCTGGTGCTCGAGGAGTACGAGCGCGCCAAGGCTCGCGGCGCCAAGATCCTGGCCGAGATCGTCGGCTACGGGGCCAACTCCGACGCGTACCACGTGACCGCGCCGAGCCCCGAAGGCGAGGGCGCGCAGGTGTGCATGCGGCTCGCGATGGGTGACGCCGGGCTGACCCCGGACGCGATCCAGTACATCAACGCGCACGGGACCTCGACCGCGGCCGACGCGATCGAGACCCACGCGATCCGCCAGGTGTTCGGCGCTCACGCGAACAAGGTGCAGGTGTCGTCGACCAAGTCGATGCACGGCCACCTGCTTGGCGCGGCCGGCTCGGTCGAAGGTGCGATCTGCTGCTTGGCGCTCGAGCGCGGCGTGCTCCCGCCGACCATCAACCTCGATGATCCCGATCCCGCCTGCGACCTCGACTACATCCCGCATGAGGCTCGGCGGGTGGAGATCGAGTACGCGATGTCGAACAGCTTCGGCTTCGGTGGCACCAACGCTTGCCTGCTGTTCAAGCGGGCGACCTAGCGAGCCACGGCCCCGCCAGTCGGGGAGCCTGTCGCGCTCGAGGTGAACATCCGGCCACGCTGGCGCACGGCATTTCTGGTAAAACCAAGCGCAGATGCGTTTCCACGTCGGCAGCGACCACGGCGGCGTCGAGTTGCGCAAGGTGTTGGTGGACACGCTGCGCGAGTGGGGCCACGTGGTGCTCAGCGAGCTCGGCCCCGCGTCCGCCAGCGAGCGCGTCGACTATCCGAACCTCGCGGTCGAGGTCTGCGGGCGAGTGCTGCGCGACCGTGAGGCCGGCAAGTCCGACGTGTTCGGCCTGCTGGTCTGCGGCACCGGGCAGGGCGTGGCGATGGCCGCGAACAAGATCGCGGGCATCCGCGCCGGCGTGGTCACCGATGGCTTCTCGGCGCAGATGGTCCGCGCCCACAACGACGCGAACGTGCTGTGCCTGGGTGAGCGCGTGCTCGGGACCGAGCTGGCCAAGCACTTGTTGCGCTGCTTCATCGGCGCCGAGTTCGAGGGCGGACGACACGCCCAGCGCGTCGCGATGCTCGAGGGACTCGACGCCGCGTGTGCAGCCTTGCGGACAGGGGAGGGGAGTTAGCGCGCGGTGGAGTGCCCGGTCTGCGGCGGACGCAACACCAAGGTCGTCGACTCGCGAGAAAGTCGCGACGGCGTCCGAAGGCGACGCGTCTGCAACGAGTGCGGACACCGATTCACCACGCGCGAGCGCATCGACGAGAGCCTGCCGATGGTGCTCAAGCGCACCGGCGAGCGGCAGCCCTTCGATCGCGCGAAGATCCGCCGCGGCCTCGACATCGCCTGCCGCAAGCGCGGCATCCCTTCGGACGCGCTCGATCGCCTGGTCACGCAGATCGAGACCTGGGCGGCGACCAAGGGCGATCGCGAGATCGAGTCCGAAGCGATCGGCGAGCGGATCATGCATCACCTGTACGCGCTCGATCAGGTCGCGTACGTCCGCTTCGTGTCGGTCTATCGCAGCTTCGAGAGCATCGAGGAGTTCGAGCACCTGCTGCGAGAGATGCAGAAGGCCGAGCGCGTCGACATCGAAGGCCAGCGGCCGCTGTTCCCCGAGGGCTTGGTCGAGCCCGAGGCCGGCGCGGTCGAGGAGCCGCAGCTCGAGCCGGTTCGCGCGCGCAAGCGCAAGGCTGAGCTGGCGAGCGACGAGGTGCCCGAGCCCGAGCGGCGTGAAAATAGTCGGGCCACCGCTTCGGGTGGTGAGTGAGCCAGTGAGCAAGCAGGCCGACGAGGCGTGGATGCGGGAGGCCCTGCGGCTCGCGGCTGCGGGCACAGGCGCGACCTATCCAAACCCGTGCGTGGGCGCGGTCGTGGTCCGAGGCCGGCGTGTGCTCGGCAAGGGGCGATCGGACGTCACCGGAGGTCCGCACGCGGAGGTTCGAGCGCTGCGCGAGGCCGGCGAGGCGGCTCGCGGCGCGACGCTGTACGTGACACTCGAGCCTTGCAACCACCGCGGTCGCACACCGCCGTGCGTCGATGCGATCGTGGGGGCGGGCGTGGCTCGAGTGGTGGTGGCGATCGAAGATCCGGCTCCACACGTGGCAGGGCAGGGTATCGCTCGACTGCGGCGCGCGGGCGTGCATGTGGAGGTCGGGTTGCTCGGCGAGCGCGGCCGCGAGGTCCATCGCCACTACCTTCACCACGTCGCCACACGAACGCCCTTCGTCACGCTCAAGCTAGCGAGCTCGCTCGACGGACGCGTGGCCACGGCGAGCGGCGACAGCAAGTGGATCACTGGCGAGCTCGCGCGTCGCAGCGCTCATCGTCTGCGCGCGCTCCATCATGGCATCGCGGTCGGAGCCGCGACGGTGCTGGCCGATGATCCGCGGCTCGATGTTCGTCTCGCTCGCGGCGTCGATCCGCTGCCGTTCGTGTTCGATCCGCAGCTGCGAGTGGCGAGCGCCGGTCGACCCTTCGCGCTGCTGCGACCGGGTGTCGTGTTCCTGCACACCCCCCGCGCATCCAAGCGTGCGCGCGCAGCCCTGGCCAAGTCGGGTGCCGAGGCGCTGGAAGTCCCCGACGACGGTCGTGGCGGGATCGACATCGGCTCTGCGCTCGCGCAGCTCGGCGCTCGCGAGCTGCGATCGCTGATGGTCGAAGGCGGAGGCCGACTGGTCGGCGCGTTCATGGCCAGCGCGCACTGGCAGGAGCTGTGGCTCTACCAAGCGCCGCTCGTGCTCGGCGAAGGCCGTCCCGCGATCGCGGGCGTCGCATGGCCGAGCGTCGCCGACGCACCGCGACTGCGGCTCATTCGCCGACGCACGCTCGGCGTGGATCAGCTCAGCGTGTTCTCACCGAGCGTCGATTCGTGACGCGTGAGCCCGGCGCTCTCTCACTCCGCTCGCGGCCGTAAAGCCAGCCGGAGGTGCTATATCCCGGCCGTGTTCACGGGCTTGGTCCAGACCACCGGAGTCGTGCGCGAGCTTCGTGCACATCCCGAGAGTCGACGGATCGTGATCGCAGCCGAGCTCGCCGAAGCCGATCGAGCGATCGGAGCCAGCGTGTGCGTGTCGGGTGTGTGCCTCACGGTGGTCGAGTCGAGCCCCACCCACTTCGCCGCCGACGTGGCGTTCGAGACCCTCGCGGTCACGACCCTCGGCGAGCTGCGCGAGGGCTCGCGCGTCAACCTCGAGCCCTCGCTGCGGCTCGGTGATTCGCTCGGCGGACACCTCGTGTCCGGCCACGTCGACGGCGTCGGCACGCTGCGCTCGGTCGAGCCGCGTGGTGACGCGCGCGAGGTCTGGGTGTTCATGCCCGAGCCGCTGCGCCGCTATGTCGCGGTCAAGGGCTCGGTCGCGGTCGATGGCGTCAGCCTGACGGTCAACCGCGTCGACGAGACCGGCTTCATGGTCGGCCTGATCCCGCACACGCTCGAGGTCACCACGCTCGGTGACAAGCTCGAGCAGCTCGTCAACGAGGGCGCGCCGGTGCCCGTCAACCTCGAGGTCGACATGCTCGCCCGCTACGTCGAGCGTCTGCTTTCGTTTAAGGAACCATCGTGAGCAATCCATTCGAACGAGTCGAGCGAGCCATCGAGGTGACCCGTCGCGGCGGCATGGTGATCATGGTCGACGACGAGGATCGCGAGTACGAGGGCGACCTCGTGATCGCGGCCGAGCACTGTGACGCGCACGCGGTCAACTTCATGACCAAGCACGGGCGCGGGCTCATCTGTCTGTCGCTGACGGCCGAGCGCATCGAGCAGCTCGGCCTGCGCATGATGGTGCCCACCGATCCCGGCAGCATGGGCACCGCGTTCACGGTCTCGATCGAGGCGCGGCGTGGCGTGACCACCGGGATCTCGGCCGCCGATCGTGCGGAGACCATCCGCGTCGCCTTCGATCCCAAGTTCGGGCCCGAGGACATCGTCAGCCCCGGCCACATCTTCCCGCTGCGCGCCCAGCCGGGCGGCGTGCTGGTCCGCTCCGGCCACACCGAGGGCTCCGTCGATCTCGCGCGCTTGGCCGGCTGTGCGTCGGCCGGGGTCATCTGCGAGATCATGCGCGACGACGGCGAGATGGCGCGGATGGACGACCTCGAGACGTTTGCCCGCGAGCACGGGCTGCCGATCGTCGCGATCGCCGATCTGATCGAGTACCGACTGCAGCGCGAGTCGTTGATCGAAGAGGTCGCCGCCGCGCCGTTCGTGTCGCCGGCGCTGGGCATTCGCGAGGGCTCCGGTTGGACGATCCGCAGCTTCCGCTCGCTGGTCCGTCCGCTCACGCAGTTCGTCACGCTCAGCAAGGGCAAGATCGACGGTGACTCGCCGGTGCTGCTCCGAGCCCAGCGCGCGCAGATCATCGGCGACGTGTTCGGCTTCGGCGACGACTCCGCCTCGCGCATGCGAGCTGCACTCGCGCGCATCGACGAGGTCGGACGCGGCGTGTTCCTCTACGTGATCGCCGGTCAACCCAACGAGCTCGGCGCCGACATGACGCTGGCGGGCGCTCGCGACCCCGCGCGCGTGAGCCCGGGCCTGCGCCCGCGCGAGTCGGGCTTCCGCGAGTTCGGCCTCGGCGCGCAGGTGCTCAAGCACATGGGCGTCCGACAGATTCGCGTGCTGACCAACAACCCGCGCAAGATCGTCGGGCTCGAGGGCTTCGGCATCGAAACCGTGGGCTCCGTCGAGCTTTTTTAGCCCCCCGTGGCCACTTTCGTATGCGCCGCTCGCTTCGCTCGCTCCGGGCCAGGCAACTGCGGTCGCACTGGTGACCCCCGGTGGGGGTCTCGCTGATTGCTCGTGGGCGTGGGTCTAACTACCATCGCGTCCATGCGATCGCGCGTGCTGCTGATCGTCTCGGGCGGGATCGCGGCCTACAAGGCGCCCGATCTGGTTCGCAAGCTGATCGCGGTCGGTTGCGAGGTGCAGGTCGTGGTCACCGAGGCCGCGCTCGGGTTCTGCACCGAGCTCTCGCTGGCGACGGTCAGTGGTCGAGCGGTGCGTCGCAGCTTGCTCGATCCCGCGGAGGAGGGCAGCGTCGGGCACATCGAGCTGGCCGACTGGCCGGAGCTGGTGCTGGTCGCTCCGGCCACCGCCGATCTGATGGCTCGCGCCGCGAACGGGCTCGCCAACGATCTCGCGAGCACGGTCTTGCTCGCCACGCGGGCGCCGATCCTGTGGGCGCCGGCGATGAACACCAACATGTGGCGGCACCCGGCCACGCAGCACAACCTCGCAACTCTGCGCGAGCGCGGAGCTGCGTTCGTCGGGCCCGATCGCGGCGAGCTGGCGTGCGGGTGGATCGGCGAGGGCCGCATGATCGATCCGCCGATCATCGCCGACGCCGTCCGAGCGATGCTCGACCATGACGGTCGCGCGCGCGGCTTGGCGGGCCGCAAGCTGCTGGTCACCGCCGGCCCGACGCGCGCGTACCTGGATCCGGTCCGCTTCATCTCCAACGCCTCGACCGGCGCGATGGGCTTTGCGATCGCCGAGGCTGCCGCGGCGCGTGGGGCCGAGGTCGTGCTGGTCGCGGGCCCCGTCGCCCTCGCGACGCCCGAGCGAGTGCGCCGCGTCGACGTCGAGACCGGCGCGCAGATGCTGGTCGCGTGCGAGCGCGAGCTCGCGAGCGGCGACGTGGATGCGGTCGCGATGGTCGCCGCGGTGGCCGATCTGATCCCGGCCGAGCCGGCCGTGCGCAAGGTCGCCAAGGAGCAGGTGCTCACCGCGTTCTCGAGCATGCAGTGGCGCAGCGAGGTCGACATCCTCGCGACGCTGGTCGAGCGTCACGGACACCACAGCAAGTTCCTCGGCTTCGCGGCGCAGACGATCGACGCCGACTTGCAACCCGAGCAGGTCGAGCTCGAGCTGCGACGGCTCGGCGCCGAGAAGCTCGCGCGCAAGCGCTGCGACGCGCTGTTCGTCAACCGTGTCGGCGTGCCCGGGCTCGGTTTTGCGAGCCCGACCAACGCCGGCGCGCTGCTGTTCGCCGGACAGCCCGAGCAGGCGCTCGAGTCCGGCGCGCCGCAGGCCAAGCGCGAGCTGGCCGACTGGTTGCTCGATCAGCTCGCCGCCCGCTGGTGGCCTTCGTCGGAGGTGTCCGCGTGAGCGTCGACGTCGACGAGGTGCGAGCGCTCGCGCATGCGTTCGCGCGCCAGCTCGAGCACCTGCGCGAGTTTCGAGGCGTCGCCTACGTCGGCGCAGCGCCGACGCCCGCGGTGCTCGAGCCGAGCGAGCCTGAGGTTGGGGCCGAGGCCGAGTCCGCGGCCGAGCCGGAGCCCGCGATCCGCGAGCTTGCGACCGCCGAGCAACGGCAGCCCGAGCCCCCGCCCGCGGCTCGACCCACGCCGATCGAGCCGCCCGCACCACCGCCGCGGACCGAGCACATTACCCCGCGCGAACAATCGCCATATTCCCAAGAACGCCCACAATCCCCGCCGCCGGCCAATCGTGGCGGTTCGGCGCAGCAGTGGACCGCCAAGACCAAGCTCGAGTACCTGCGCGAGCGCAACGTCGGCGACTGTCAACGCTGCCCGCTCGCTCGCTCGCGCCGCAACATCGTGTTCGGCGTCGGCAACCCCGAGGCCGACTTGATGTTCGTCGGTGAGGCTCCGGGCGCCGACGAGGATCGACTCGGCGAGCCCTTCGTCGGCGCTGCGGGCCGCCGCCTCGATCAGTGGATCGAGCGCCTCGGCCTGCGCCGCGCCGACGTCTACATCGCCAACGTGTTGAAGTGCCGGCCGCCCGGCAACCGTGATCCGCAGCCGCTGGAGATCGAGCGCTGCTCACCGTTTCTGCACGCACAGATTCGCGCGGTCGAGCCCAAGGTCTTGGTCGCGCTCGGTCGCTTCGCCGGCTGTCTGTTGCTCGGGCGCGAGCACAAGCTGTGGGAGATGCGTGGCAAGGTCCACAGCTATCGCGAGCCGAAGTCGGGCGTCGAGATTCCCTTGCTCGTCACCTATCACCCGGCCTACGTGTTGCGAAGCGAGCAGCGACCGCCCGGTGGTCCGCAGGGCCGGCCAGAACAAGCGGGCGCGATCAAGTCCGAAGACGAAAAAGTCCTCGCCGACCTCGCCCGCGCGCGGTCACTATTTTGAGCCGCCTCGAGGATGCAATCCGAAGCTCGTGTACCGGCGCTCACTCGGAGGTGGCGCGTCATTCCAACTCATGTCGTGATGGTTGACTCTACGATGCTGCGCCCCTAAAGTGGGCAGCCCTGACTCGGTCGATTTGCCCGGTGCCGCTCGCCGCCATCAGTCGGCGTGGCCTGCATCGTGTCGACCCGATGACCTTCGACGTCTCGCTCGACTCGCGCTCACTCCCATGACGAAGGCCGAACTGATCGATCGCATCGCCCGCAGCCGGGACCTCCCTCCGGAAGTCACCAAGAAGATCGTCGCCAAGATCCTCGATCTCGCGTTCTCGGAGCTGTCCGGCTACTTCGTTCGCGCACGGGTGACTCGCACCAGCAACCCGCGCTTCACGTTCCCCAAGTTCGGCACCTTCACCAAGAAGCAGCGCTCGGGGCGACGCGGCGTCAACCCGCGCACGCTCGAGCCGATCGAGATCGAGGCCTGCGAGACCGTCGACTTCAAGCCGAGCGTCGAGCTCAAGCGGCAGATGAACGAGGCGGCCAACGCCAAGCCCACCGGCACGAGCCGCCGGGGCAAGCCCGATCGAGGTGCCGAGCGGGTCGGCGAGCCCAACCTCGACGGCGCGCGCAAGAAGAAGGCCGCCCGCTCGAGCAGCAAGCGCAGGCCCACGCCGTCGATCGCCGCGACCCCGGTCGGTCCAGGCGGTCGCAAGCTGGTCACGCGCGAAGAAGCCGAGCTCGAGCCGCCCGTCAGCGAGCCCCTGCTGCCCGACGCACCGCTGCGCAAGGTCGCCCGCCGCCGCCGTGACGCGGACCTCGAAGGCACCGGCACCTGAGCTTTCACGCACAGCAGGTTGACGACCGTCGGTTATCGGGGACCGCGAAGGAGATTCCAAGACCCCCTCCCAGGGGGTCACCACGTGCGGTCGAGCACCACGAGCGTGCCCCATCCTCGGTCGCACGCAGTGCGAGCGAGGCGGACGCGAAGCGGACGTGCATGGCTCAGTCTACGGCTGGCTGCGGGGGTCAAAGGAGTGCTGTAGGTCGCTCGCGGCCTATTGCATTCGAGTACGAGTTGGCGCTAACAGGTCCCGATGTCCGAGGAGGACCGACTTGCTCGCCGGCGTGACAAGTTCTTCGTCGCGTTCGGACGCATCGGGATTCGCTGGCCCGCGACCGTCTCGGTGCTGCTGGCGCTGTTGACCGTCGCCGGCATCTACTTCGCCACCAAGCTGACGATCACGACGTCGCGCTTCGGGTTGGTCGACGCCGACAACTGGTACCAGCGCCGGATGATCGAGTTCTTCGACAAGTTCGGCTACCCGGACTCGCCGGTCGCGATCGTCGAAGGCGGTACGCCCGAGCAGCGGCGCGAGGCCGTCGATCGTCTGGTCGCCGAGCTCGAGCAGGACGAGCTGTTCGCCGGTCGCACGCTGGCCAAGGTCGACGCCGAGCAGATCGCCGAGACCTTGTTGGTGCAGCAACCAGGCGGGCTCGCGTCGCTGCGTCGCTCGTTGCCGCCCGACACGGACCTTCCGGCTGCGATCGAAGGCGGGCTGCCGGGCATGTTCGGCTTGCTCGAGACTCAGCTGCTCGCGGTGCTCGACGGCGAGCTGCAGGTCGACACCAGCAACGCGGACGCGCAGCTCG
Organism: Enhygromyxa sp.; assembly: GCA_035538075.1. Classification (GTDB taxonomy): domain Bacteria; phylum Myxococcota_A; class Polyangia; order Nannocystales; family Nannocystaceae; genus Plesiocystis. The sequence goes on along the minus strand of DATLLB010000174.1, from coordinate 18,955 downwards.
AGCGCCTAGCTGCACTCGCGCGCGCGCTCGATCGCAAGCTCGCCGCCGATGCGGGCGCGGGCGAGCCTCCCGATCCGCAGGAGCTGCTCGCGAGCTTGGCGGCCGGCGAGCAAGCCAGCCTGATGCCGAGCGCCGAGGAGCTGCGCGCACGCGGGCTCGACGAGCAGGGCTACTTCGTCAGCAACGACGGCGAGCGGCTGCTCGTCGCGATCTTCCCCGAGTTCGAGGGCGACGAGGTCGCCGACTATGCGCCGGCGGTCGAGCGGCTTCGCGAGCTACGCGAGGCGGCCCAGACCGACGAGGTCTCGATCACCTACACCGGCCTGCCGTTCTTGGTCGTCGACGAGGAGGCCGCGCTCGCCTCCGGTCTGTTCTGGTCGAGCGTCGCGACCGGAGCCGGCATCTTCCTGCTGCTGGTCTGGGCGTTTCGCTCGCTCAAGCGGGCCGCGGTCGCGCTGCTGCCGATCGGCGTGGGCACGGTCGTGAGCCTCGGCGCGCTGCACCTGCTGTTCGAGACCCTCGATCCGATCACCTCGAGCTTCGCCGCGGTGCTGATGGGGCTCGGCATCGACTTCTCGATCCACCTGCTCGCGCGCTACGACGAGGACCTGCGCCGCGGCGCGACCCGTCGGCACGCGTTGTTCTCGGCGCTGGCCAAGGCCGGGCCCGGGGTCGTGACCGGAGCGGTGACCACCGCGCTCTCGTTCCTGACCATCGCGACCACCGAGTTCACCTCGTACGGCGAGATGGGCATCATCACCGCGATCGGCCTGGTCGTCGCGCTCTTGTCCTCGCTGCTGCTGCTGCCGGTCATGGTCGGGCGCGGCGATCTCGAGCAGAGCGAGCAGCCCAAGCGCCCGCTGCCCGAGCTGCACTTCCTGCCCCGGATGGTCCGCGCCGCGCCGCTGCCGATCGTGCTCGGTGCGGTCACGCTCGCGCTGATCGGCGCGACCGTGATCCCCTCGTACAACCCGCGCTACCTCGAGCTGCTGCCGGGCTCGTGGGAGTCGACGCAGGCGCTGCGCAAGCTCGAGAAGGACGGCGCGATGACGCCGTGGTTCGCGTGGGTGACCGCCGAGGATCTCGAGCAAGGCCGCGTGCGCGCCGACGCCTTGCGCGGGATGGAGAGCGTGGCCCGAGTCGACAGCCCGACCGACCTGCTGCCCAAGCTCGACGAGCAGCGCCTCGCTGGACTCCAGGCCGACTACGCCGGGCTCGAGCGCGATCCGGACTGGGCCAAGCTCGCCGCTCGCACGCCGACCGCCGACGAGCTGAGCAAGCGCGTGCTCGCGATCGAGGACGCGCTCGACGAGCTGGTGTTCGCGACCGAGCAAGCCGGTCGCGACGCCAAGCCGATCAACGACGCCAAGCAGGCCTTCGCCGATCTCCGCAAGCGGCTGGAGACCATGCCGAGCGCCGCCGCGTCCCTCGACGCGCTGGAGAACCAGATGGCGTCGCTGCTCGGACGGGCGTGGAGCACCGCGCGGACCGTCGCCGCGCGCGGCCACTGGGTGCCCGAGGATCTGCCCGACATGTTCGAGCGTCGCTTCGTCGCGCGCGACGGCAGCGGACGCATCGCCCTGTTCGTCTACCCGGCCGGCGACGTGACCTCGGGCGCCAACGGCAACGCGGCCGCGCGCCGCTTCACCGAGGATCTCGAGTCCGTCGATCCCGAGGCCGCAGGGCAGGGCATCTCGCTCTACCGCCACAACGCCTGGATCCTCCACGGCTTCAAGCGCGCCTCGGCGTTCTCGCTGGTGCTGGTGCTGATCCTGCTGGTGCTCGACTTCGCCGATCTGCGCAAGGCCTTGTTCGCGCTCTCACCCGTGCTCGTCGGCATGGGCTGGATGGTCGGGATCTTCGCGATCCTCGACTTGCGCCTGAACGTGGCGACGATCGTCGTGATGCCGTTGATGCTCGGCGTCGGCATCGACGCCGGCGTACACATGATGCATCGCTGGGAGATCAATTCGCGTGCGCTCGGCGGTCGTGCGCGCATCGATCAGATCATCCACGGCACCGGTGGCGCGGTGATCCTGTCCTCGCTCACCACCATGGTCGGCTTCGCCGGACTGCTGCTCGGCAAGCACCTCGGCATGGTCTACCTCGGCGCGGCGATGGTGATCGGCATCGGCTGCACGCTGGTCGCGAGCGTGGTGGTGCTGCCGGCCCTGCTGATCCTCTTCAACCGCGCCGACTGATACCGCCGCCGGTTAAAAGAAGAAGCCCCGCGAGTGCGGGGCTTCTTGTCGCGAAGACCCCCTTCAGGGGGTCACCACGTGCGGTCGAGTACTACGAACCAGCCCATCCTCGCTCGCACGCAGTGCGAGCGAGGCGGACGCGAAGCGGACGTGCATGGCTCAGTCTACGGTTGTCCAGGGGGGGCTAAATCGCTGGGTCCGCTGGGGACCACGCTGGGCGTCTCGGGTGTGTAGTCGTTCGAGCCGCTCGGCACGGTTTCCTGATCGCTGACCGGCGTCGCCGGATCCTGGCGATCGGGCTTGGGCGTCGATCGTGCCGGCGGGGCCTTGCTGCGATCGGGCTTTTCGGTGCCGTCATTGGGGTTGGTCTCGGGCTCGCGCTCGGTCTCGGTCACCTCGTCGGTCTCGTTCTCGTTGTCCGGCGCCTCGTTCTTGGGCTTGTCGGACTTCATCGAGTCCTTCTTGCTGGTGCCCGAGTTCGGCTTGGACTTGCCCGAGTACTTGCCCTTCGACGACGAGCTGCTCGAGTTGGGCTTGCTCGTCTTCTTCGCCACATGTCCGCTGCTGGGGTTGTTGCTCGAACTGCTGCTCGATGACTTGTTGACGGTGATCGAGCAGGCGGACAGCGTGAGACTGGCGCCGAGGAGCAATGCGAGGGTCATTGGTTTGCGGTGCATGGTCGCCACGAGGTTGGGTCGAACGACGCCCCGCTCTCACTCGGTATTCAGGACCGTGCGCCACGCCGTGCCCCGCTGTGCCCTCATTTGATCTTCAGTACACCGGCCGTGCGGCCGAAAATTCTTTAGCGGCCTGGGCGCAATGGCCAATTCTGGCTACCAGCCCGGCAAATTCAGGCTGGAGAAAATCGCCTTGGTAAGCCGGGCCGGCGACCGCTAGCGTGGCCACCCGAGGCAACCCGTGTCGAGACAGCGAACTGACGAGCAGAGGAAGCAACAGATCCGCGAGGCTGCGACCCGGTGTTTCGTGCGTCGTGGCTACGCCCAAACCCGACTCCTCGACATCGCGCGCGAGGCGGGGCTGAGCAAGGGCGGGGTCTACTTCCACTACAAGGCCAAGCACGAGCTCTTCCACGACATCCTCGAGAACCTCTCGAAGTCGTTGCAGGAGCGGTGGAGCTTCGATCCGGCCGCCGAACAGCCGGCCGACCGAACGCTCGGTCGCCTCGTGAAGGCGCACCTGCGGACCATGCAGGACCACCCCAACGAGGTCCGGCTGCACAACCTCCTGGTCGCCATGGCGGTGCAGGACCTCGCGTTTCGGCAGAAGCTCGAGAAGGTCACCCACATCATGCGTGACCTCTACGCCGGGATCATCGAGCAGGGAATGAAGGATGGCGTCTTTCTCCCTGGCGATCCCAATACCCTGGCCGTTTCGGTCCTGGCCTACATCAATGGGCTCGGCGCGTACACCGTGCTGGATGGGGAGGGACTGCTTCCGGTGAGTCCGGAGGCGGCCGCGGAGCAGGTGCTTCGCATGCTCAAGGTTCACGCGACCGCGAGCGCGATCGAATTCGCCGCCGCCCCACCGACCGGCAAGCAACCCAATTAGCCGAGGGCGACGCGGACGAAGGGCGCGCCGACGAAGCCGGGCGCGTCGCCGGGCGTGGGCAGCAGCGCGTAGTCGATCAATGTCGCGCGATAATTTTCTGGCAACAGCTCGGCGAGCGTGACGAGGGCCGCGCCGCCGCTCGGGCGCTGCTCGGGTGGACGCTCCATCAGCGCCGACGCGAGCGCCTCGACCTGGTTGTCCAGCAGCGGCTGCAGCATCGCTCGATCGTCGCGCTCGACTCGTGCAGCGTCGGGCAGCTCCGCGTGACCGTAGGCCGGCCCGCGGTGGCTCAGCTCGGCGGCGGCCCACCACAGCACCTTGCCCGCGCGGGTTGGTTCGAGCAGCAGCTCCCGCAGCGTCCCGACCAGCTCGCGCGCGTGGGCGAGGCCGTCTTGCGTGGTCAGCCGCGTCTGCCCGCACGCGAGCGCGACGATCGGCGGGCACCGATCACCCCAGAGCGCGCGCAGCAGCAAGACCGTCCACTCGAGCGGATCGCAGCTGCGCAGCCGAACCTGCTCGCGCAGCAACCACGGCAGTCGATCGTCGAGCGTCGCCAGCGTCGCGAGATCGGCGGCCAGCTCACCGAGGGGCGTGCCCATGTCCTTGTCACACGCGGCGAAGGGCAGCAGCCCGGGCCCGTGATCGGTGGCGAGGATGACCACGCGCTCGTACTGCTCGGGCTCCGGCAGCGTGCCGAGCAGCCGCCGAAGCGACGCCGCGCAGCTCGGCGGAGGTTGATGCGGGGTCACGATCGCGATCGGCGACGGCGAGTAGCGAGGCGCCTGCTCGGCCGCGCCGCTGGCTGGACCGCTCGCGCGCACGAGCGGCAGCGCAGGCGCGAGCCAGGCTCGCAGCGACTCGGGATCGGCCGGGTACAGCAACCCGGCGCGTCGAGGCTCGCGGATCTCCTGCTCGACGAACTCGTCATGGGCGCTCGCCCACAGCTCGCGGAAGCGATCATCGTCGAGCAAGCCGGCCTCGCCCAGCTCGGCCACGAAGTCCTCGAGATCGTCGAGCTCGACCGCCACGATCCCGCGCAGCAGCAACGACTGCCGGACCTGCGCGAGCGTGCGCTGGCCGTCGAGGGCGTCGAGCACCGGCTCGTAGATCGCGTCGATCGCAAAGGGCTCGCACAGCTCCAGCGGATCGCGGAGCACCAGCAGCTGCTCGTCGTCACGACGCAGGCGAGCTCGCTCGAGTCGTCGCAGCTTCGGGCGCATCGTTCCTCCACCATGCCGGACCCTGGTCGCGCGCGCCAACCTTGCCGCGGCGACGGGCAATTTCATCTACCATTCGCATGTGCGGGCGCTGTTCGTGGCACTGATGCTGCTCGCGGGTCCGGCGAGCGGCCCGGTCGCGGTCGAGTGGCGCGGCGCCGAGCAGGCCGAAGCGCCGCTGCGGCTGTCGGTGCGCGAGGCGATCGCGGGCGTGGACGGGCGACCGACCGAGGCCGTGCCGGATCAAGCGCTCGCGCGCGCGCGGGTGGCCGTGTCGCGCGAGCACCCGGCGACGATCCGCCAGCTTCGCGCGCAGATCCGGGCCGAGCTCGACGAGGCCGACGCGGCGTATCGCGAGGGCCGCTTCGACGACGCGCGAGCGCTGCTCGAGCGCACGCTCGACTCGCTGCGTGATCACCCGGAGGTCCCGGGCGCAGCCGCCAGCGCTCGCGAGGCGCACCTGCTCGCCGCTCGGATCGCGTGGGCACGCGGCGAGATCGCGGAGGCCGAGCGAGCGCTGAGCGACGCGCTGCGGCTCGATCCCGAGGCTCGGCTCGCCGCTCGGCAGGCGCCGCCGGAGATGATCGATCGCTACCAGACGCTGCAGGCCGACCTGCTCGGCGCGCGCGAGCAGTGGGTCACGCCGCAGCTCTCGCTGGCCGAGGATCTGGGCCCGAGCGAAGCGAGGGAGTCGGAGCGCGCGGAGGCGGAGCCGGTGAGCGTGGAGATCGACGGCGTCTCCGGGCTGCGTCCGGTCCCGCCCGGCGAGCACTTCGTGGTTGTGCATCGTGACGGCTGCGAGCCCGAGGCGGCCTGGCGCTCGCTCGACGTGGAGTGGACGGTCCCCGAGCCGCGCGAGCGCATCTCCACGGATCCCGACCTCGAGCACGAGGCCATCTGCGAGGCGCTCGCGCTCGAGCTGCTGGTGCTGGCCGAGCGACGCGGCGCCAACGTGGGGCTCCAGGGCTATCGCTGCGGGATCGGCTACGGACCGCTGTGGTCGGGGCCGCGCGAGCGGCTGGCGATCGGAGCGGCGACGATCCTCGCCGGTCCGTTCGACGCCGAGGCGGCGAGCCTGGCCGGGCGCTGGTCGGGCCCCGCTCCCGAGCCGGTGGTCGATCCCGTGATCGAGACCGACGAGCGCAAGCCGTGGTACCGGCGCGGATGGATCTGGGGCACGAGCGCGACCGCGACGGTGGCGATCGTCGGGGGCGTGGTCGCGGGGGTGCTGCTCGGCGGTCGTCAGCAGCCGACACGCTCGCTCCAGATCGACGCGGACACCTTCATCGGCCAGTGACAGCCTCCGCGGGCGGGCGTTGGCGGGTGGCTCCGGCGGGAATTCGGCCGTTTGCGGCCGAATCACGGGTGTCCCGACCGTGGACACCCACCATTTTCGAGCAAACGCGGGTGTCCCCGGTCGTGACACCCACGTTTTTCCAAAAATCGTGGTTGTCCACGGTCGGGACAACCCCGTTTGCTCGACAAACGTGGGTGTGTCCGGTGGTGACAGGCCCGTTTGTTCGGCAAACGTGGGTGTGCCCGGCGGTGACACCCACGTTTTTCCGAAAATCGTGGTTGTGCACGGCCGGGACACCCACGTTTTTCCAAAAATCGTGGTTGTGCACCCCCAACCGACCCACTATCCCTGCGGCGCGGCGCTTGCCTCCAGCTCGAGCGTGCGTGCGGGCCGAATGCGCACCGTCTGCTCGAGCAGCACCTGGGTCGTGCCACAGACCGCGGCCGCGCAGCGGACCTCGAGCTTGTGCTTGCCCTCGAGCACGGGCTTGTCGGTCAGGGGTGTGTTGCCGAGCTTGCTGCCGTCGAGCCACACCTCCGCCCAGGGGACCGAGGGCGCGAGCACGGTCAGCGAGCCAAAGTCGAGCGGCTCGAGCGTGATCTGCAGCGGGTCGGCGCCAACGCTCTGGAGGTCGAGCGTGCGGGTGAGCGGGCGGTGATCGGGGTGTTCGACGCGGAACTCCACCTGGCGATCGGACGGCGCGATCACGTAGGGCGGACCTGCGAGCGGCTCGCCGTCGAGCAGCACGCGGGCGTCGGCGGGGCTCACCTCGACGGTGAGCGCGACGGGTGGGGGTGGCTCGCGGGGCTCGTGCTCGGGTAGCGGCGCTGGTTCGAGCGGCTTCGAGTCGTGCTCGACGGCTGGCGACTCGGGCTCGGGCTCGCGGGGTGCTCGATCTCGATCGGCCGTGCGCACGTCGGGCTGCGCGAGCAGGTAGCCGACCAGCCCCGTCACGATCGCGAGCCCGAGCGCGACCACCCAGATCAGCGCCGACGTCCGAGCGCGCGCGGCCGAGTGCTCGACCACCGCCGCGGGCTCGCTCGCGCTCGGCTGGATCGGCGAGTCGACCCGCGCTCGCGTGGCGAAGGTCTCGACCACCGCGCCCACCCGCGTCGCAGGCGTGCGTCCGACCTCCGGCTCGCTGGCTGTCGGCTCGTCGTCCTCGCCGAACAGCTCGACCAGGATCGCCGCGAGATCGCGAGTGCCGAACGCCGGCGCATGCTCGGCCAGGATCGGCGCGAGCGCCCGCAGGAACGCGCCCGCGTCGGCGAAGCGTCCCGCGGCCTCGAGCGCGAGCGCTCGCTGCAACGGCTCGCGCACCGGCTCGGGCACCCGCGCGAAGCTGGGCAGCATCCACACGCCCTCGCCGGTGAACGCTCGCTCGTGGGTCAGCAGCTCGTAGAGCACACAGCCGACGCTGAACACGTCCGCGCGCGGATCGACTCGCTCACCGCGGGCCTGCTCGGGCGCCATGTATCCGGCCGAGCCCATCATCCCGCCGACCTCGGTCGCGACCGGCTTGGCGATCCCGAAGTCGACGATCTGCACGCGGCCGCTGCGATCGACCAACACGTTGCGCGGCGTGATGTCGCGGTGGACGACCGGCGGTCGCTCGCGGTCGCGGCTGTGCGCATGCGCGAGCCCGTCGAGCAGCTCGCGGGCGATGAACAGAGTCGCCCCGAGATCGAGCGTGCGGTCGAGCGCGCGCAGCCGCTGGACCAGCGCCTGCAACGACGGCCCGTCGACCCAGCCCATCGCGGTGAACAGGGTCCCGTCGGCGGCGCGACCGAGCTCGTAGATCGGCGCGATGTTGGGGTGGCTGAGCGCGACGGCGGTCTTGGCCTCGGCCGCGAACATCTCGACGAAGCGCGGATCGGTCGCGAGCTCGGCGCGGATGGTCTTGATCACCAGCCGCTTCTCGAAGCCGAGCTCGCCGGGCAGCCGCGCGAGGTGGACGTCCCCCATGCCTCCGCGGGCGATCAGTCGCAGCAGCTCGTACTTGCCGATCGTGCGTGGGCCACCATCGTCGCTGTCGTGATCCGGCCGTACCGTGCTCGCGGTGGCGGACGAACCCTGCACGACTCGCATGATAACATGCGCCGACGGATGACCTCGCTTGCGCTCGCGACCGGCTCCAGAAGGTTGGCGCCAAGTGTCATCCTGCTGGCGCTGCTGAGCGGGTGTGCGGAGCAGGAGTCGATCGAGCTGGTCGCCGTGCGTGGCTGCGGTCTCGAGCAGGAGTTCTCGGGTCTGCGCGTGCGTGTGCTCGGCGACTTCGCAGTCGCGAGCGGGACGGAGGTGCTGCTCGGGCCCGGCCAGCGTGGCCGAATTCCGTCGCTGCCGGCCGAGGCCACGGGGGTCGCGGCCGAGGGCTTGTTCGGCACCACCGTGACCGCGATCGGTCGCAGCTGGGGGATCGATCCGGAGCTCGGCCGCGGACGGATCCCAGGCGTCGACTCCGAGACGGCGATCTTGCCGGTGTACTTTGCGGGCCCCGACTCGCTGTGCGAGCTGGGCTCGCAGCCGAGCGCTCGCAGCAAGCTCGCGGCCGCGGCCGGGCCGAGCGGAGATGTGCTGCTCGCGGGTGGGATCGACTCGGAGCAGGCGCTGCTCGACGAGCTCGTGCATGTCGATCTGTTCGTCGACGAGGCGCGCACGCTGAGCGCTCGACTGCCGAGCCCGCGGATCGGCGCGAGCGTGCATGCGCTCGGCGGGCGGCGCTTTGCGGTGCTCGGCGGAGCCACGGCTGGCGGCGTTCTGGACGAGCGGATCGACGTGGACGTGCGCGGGCAGGGCAGCGTGCGTGCGTCGAGCTGGACGACGCGCGTGGCCCATCACGCGAGCGCGAGCGGGCCGGATGGGCGGGTGTTGATCGCCGGTGGCTGCGAGGAGGCAGATGGCCTGGGCGCTTGCGTGCCCGAGAGCGCGACCGCGGCCGCGTTCTGGATGGACTTGGGTGGGGCGAGCGAAGACGAGGGGCTGCCCGAGCTCTCGCTCGCGCGCTTCGGCGCGCATGCGATCGTGGCTCGCGATGGCGTCGCGTTCGTAGCCGGAGGCTTCGTTGCGCAGGGCGTCGGGCTCGGCAGCGTCGAGCGGCTCACGCCCGGCGACGACGCGTGGATGGTCGTGCACGAGCTACCCGAGGATCGAGCGATCGCCGGCCTCGCGCTGCTCGACGGCGGCCTGCTGGTGCTCGGCGATCGGCTCGGCGGCATGCATTGGTGGTCCGAGTCCGGCAGCGGCACGCTCGATCCGACCGCGCGGGCGCCTGCGCTCGGACCGGTGACCGGCGAGCGCCCGCTGCTGGCGTTGCCGGGCGAGCGCGTGCTGGTCGACAACTGGTTGTTCGCGCCTGCGACCGCGGCGGTCGATCCGGCGCTCGAGCGGGTCTTGTTGATCGAGACCGAGCGCAGCGACGCGACGCTGCTGCAGCTGGTCGACGGCACCGCGCTGATCGTCGGTGGCAGCGTCGCCGCGCCGACGGTGATGCGCGTGCGTCCCGAGCTCGACGGGCCCGACGAGTGGATCCCCGATCTCGCCGGCCCGCAGACCGACGCGTTCGTGTGCAACGTGCCCGGTCGCGCGACGGTGATCCTCGGCGGCCTGCAGCTGCACGCCGAGGGCTTGCCGGCCGACGTGATCGCGCCCGTGCGCGCGCACGTGCGGGGCTTTCGAAGCGGCGCGCTGCGGCTCGAGCTCGAGGTCGACAGCGATCCCGGCACCGTCGCGCATCTGGTGGTGGGGCAGGGGGCGATGAGCTTGGTCAGCATCGCCCTGCAGCCGGACGAGGTCGTCGTGCGTCGTCGCGCGGCCACGGGCGCGGTCGAGTCGCTGGACTGCGCGCTCGCAGGCGCGGCGCCGGGCGCCGAGCTGGTGCTCGAGCTCTCGGACCAAGGTCGGCAGTTGCGGCTCACCAGCGACGTGGTCCTGGCCGAGTGCGCGCTCGAGTGGCCGAGCAGCGAGGGCTTGGCGGTGGGCTTTGGCGTGAGCGGCACCGGCTCTGCGCGCTTCTTCGATCTCCGCCTGGCTCGACGCTGACGGACGGGTGGGCAACACTCGCGCGCAGTGTCCAGCCCGGCCGACTACGACTTCGAGCTCCCGCTCGAGCAGATCGCCCAACAGCCGGCGGCCGAGCGTCGGCTCGCGCGGCTCTTGGTCTTGCGTGGTGAGGGTGTCGAGCATCGCCGCGTGGCCGAGCTGCCGGAGCTGCTCGCCGCGCTCGAGCCTGCGCCGCTGATGGTCGTCAACGACTCGCGGGTGGTGCCGGCGCGCGTGCATGCTCAGCGCGAGGGTGGCAAGCGCTTCGAGCTGTTGATCGTCGATCCCGGTCGCCGTGAGCCTGGCGATCGTGTGCACGCGTGGGTGCGTGGGGCCAAGAAGCTGGCGATCGGCGAGCCGCTGCAGGTCGACGGTCTGGTGCTGCGCTACCTCGGCCGCGACGCGCGTGACGGTCGGGCGTGCACGTTCGAGGTCGTCGAGGGCGAGCTGCTCGCCGCGCTCGAGTCACGCGGCGAGCTGCCGCTGCCGCCCTACATCGCGCGTCCGAGCGGGCCCTCGTTCGACGATCTCGAGCGCTACCAGACCGTGTTCGCGCGCGAGCGCGGATCGGTCGCTGCGCCGACGGCCGGGCTCCACCTCGATCGGGAGACGCTCGCGCGCCTCGATCACGTCTCGATCACGCTGCACGTCGGGCCCGGCACCTTCTTGCCGATGGAGGCCGCCGACGTGCGCGAGCATCGAGTCGGCGCGGAGCGGTTCTCGATCAGCGCCGACGCAGCCGCCCGCATCGAGGCTGCGCGCGCGGAAGGTCGGCCGATCCTCGCGGTCGGCACCACCGTCACGCGCACGCTCGAGTCGGTCGCGCTCGCGCATGGCGGCCGCGTGGTCGCGGGGGCCGGGAGCACCGAGCTGGTGATCACGCCGGATCACCGCTTCGCGGTCGTCAACATGCTGATGACCAACTTCCACCTCCCGCGCTCGAGCTTGCTGATGCTGGTGTGCAGCTTCGCCGGCCGCGAGCGGGTGCTCGCCGCCTATCGCGAGGCGGTCGCCGCCGGCTATCGCTTCTATAGCTACGGCGACGCGATGCTCATTCTAGCTCGCACCTGACAGACGTCGCGATCCATGGCAATCCTGCGGCCGTGACCAGCGAGCTCGATCTGCGCCCTGATCCGACCGAGGGCCTCACGCCATTTTCGGCGCTCGGTCGCAGCGATCCCGGCGATCCGCGGCCGGGTACGTTCGAGATCATCGCCGAAGATCCGCACAGCCATGCTCGCTCCGGGCGGCTGTGGACGGCACACGGTCCGGTCGAGACGCCGTGCTTCATGCCGGTCGGCACCTACGGGGCGGTCAAGGGGGTTCTGCCGGAGGAGCTGCGCGCGGTCGGTTCGCAGGTGGTGCTCGCCAACGCGTATCACCTGACGCATCGCCCCGGACCCGAGCGCGTGCGAGCGGTCGGCGGGCTGCATGGGTTCATGCACTGGCCCGGACCGATCCTCACCGACTCGGGCGGCTATCAGGTGTTCAGCCTGCGCTCGCTGCAGAAGATCGACGACGCGGGCGTCGACTACCAGACCCACTTCGACGGCTCGCCCGCGCGCATGACCCCACGCAGCGTGCTCGAGGCCGAGGCCGCGCTGGGTCCCGACATCTGCATGATCCTCGATCACTGCCCGCCCGGCGATGCGCCGCGCGAGCAGGTCCGGGCGGCGATGGATCGCACGACCCGATGGGCGCGCGAGGCCGCGTCGATCCGCCGCGAGATCCTGGCCGAGCATCAGCTGTGCTTCGCGATCGTGCAGGGCGGCACCGACGTGCCGCTGCGGCTCGAGCACCTCGAGACGCTCGCCGAGCTCGACTTCGACGGCTTCGCGCTCGGCGGGCTGAGCGTCGGCGAGCCGATCCCCCGCATGCACGCGACGCTGGCCGAGGTCGCCCATCACATGCCGCGCAACAAGCCGCGCTACGTGATGGGCATCGGTACGCCGGCCGATCTGCTCGCAGCGATCCGCGCCGGGGTCGACATGTTCGACTGCGTGATCCCGTCCCGCCACGCTCGCAACGGCCAGATGATCAGCTGGGTCGGCCGCGTGAACATCCGCAACGGCCGCTATCGCAGCGACGATGGCCCGGTCGATCCGAGCTGCGCGTGCCCGGTCTGCGGCCGCTTCTCTCGCTCGTACCTGCGCCACCTCCACGTCCACGGCGACCCGCTGTACGTGCGTCTGGCCACGATTCACAACCTCTACTTCTTCCATCAATGGGTGGCGACGCAGCGGCGGGCGATCCGGGCGGGCAATTTCGCCGCCGTAGCGGCCGCGCTGGAGCGGTGCCTGCGGGAGCATGGAGAGGGCGACCAACCATCCAGCGAGCCCGACGAGTGATCCCGGGTCGTCGCAATTGTGCAATGAAGTCGGTTACTTGTACCCGGGTCGCGAAGCCGCCGGCCGGCGCCGCGGGCCATTGACGGTCGCAAGTCCCGCTGCTACCTAAGCCGCCCCTCGTACCCGCGCACTCGGGCTCGTCAGATGGTCGAGACGAGCGCGGATACTCCTTCCACACGGGCATCTCGCCCTCGCCACATCCGATCATGCTCGATCCAACCACGTTGCTGCTCGCCGAAGGCGCCGCCAGTCCCCTTGGGGGCCTGCTGCCCTTCATCCTGATGATCGGGGTCTTCTACTTCCTCGTGCTGCGGCCGATGAAGAAGCAAGAGGACCAACGCAAGCAGCGGCTCGCCGAGCTCAAGCGGGGCGACAAGATCGTGCTGACCGGCGGCTTGCTCGGCCGCATCAGCAGCATCGACGACGACGTCGCGATCGTGGAGATCGCCGAGCGCGTCAAGGTGCGGGTGCTCAAGAAGGACATCGCGGACTTCGAAGAGAACGCGCTCAAGAAGGACGACAAGAAGTCGGACAAGAAGGACGACAAGAAGTCCGAGAAGCAGGACGACAAGCCCACCGCCACCGCCGACGAAGACACCGACGGCGACTCGTCGCGAAAGGCTGGCTGATCCATGCGTCGCTTCGTCAAGATCAAGGCGCTGCTGCTGGTCCTGCTGCTGGGCGTGGCGATCACCTCGATCCTGCCCTCGTTCGCGCAGATCGCCAAGCTCGAGCTGCCGACCTGGATCACCGAGACCTTCACGCGAACGTTCAAGCTCGGCCTCGATCTCCAGGGCGGTCTGCACCTCGAGTACTCGGTCGCCGTCGACGAGGCGCTCGAGAACAAGCTCGACCAGATGGCCGGCGAGCTCGAGGCCGCGTTCAAGGAGAAGAAGGACGTCGTGATCACGACCGAGCGCGACGGCAAGGACGCCTTGCTGATCCGCTTCGAGAATCCCGACGACATCAAGCTCGCGACCGAGGACGTGATGGCGGTCGTGGCCGGCTACCTCGAGCGTGACGACGACGCCGGGCTCGAGGCCGAGGGCGTCATCCGCATGATCGTGCCGCAGAGCGTGATCGAGGAGAGCCAAAAGGCGGTGCTCGGTCAGGCGATCGACACCGTGCGGCGCCGGGTCGACGCGTTCGGCATGGCCGAGCCCAACATCTATCCAAAGAACCGCCAGGTGGTGATCGAGCTGCCGGGCGTCAGCGACACCGCGACCGAGCTGCGCGCCGCGGCCAACGTCGCCGCCAACAACCTGATCAAGTCGCTGACCGCGTCGGGCAGCGTGCAGGTCCAGGTGGTCGAGAACGCCAAGGATCCGGGCGCCATCGACGTGCGCACGCCCGAGCAGAACGTCCGCGCGCTGATCGAGCAGGCCTACGGCGCCGACAACTTGATCCTGCAAGAGGACGACAAGCGCGGGGTCCCGGTCGGATCCTTGCTGATCAACCACCAGGACTTCCGCGTGACCGAGGGCCAGGAGATCGCGATCCTGCCCGAGGATCCCGGCGCCACGCCCGATCCCGAGATGGTCACGCTGTCGCTGACCGGTCCGGCCCGCGACAGCGTGCTCGAGAGCTCCAGCGACTTCCGGCGGCTGCTCAAGGCCGTCGAGCAGGCCGCGGTGCTCGAGATGAACCTGGTCGACGACGAGACCGCGTTCAAGGACACCGGCAAGCCGTACCTGCGCGCGCTGTTCGAGGCCGGGTTCGTGACCCAGGGCATGGGCATCTCGGTCAACGTCGAGCCCGACTACGGCAAGCCCGAGAAGGGCGGGGTGGTCGTGACCGCACCGGTCACGTTCGTGGCCAAGGATCGCGAGACGCTCGAGCGCTTCTTCAACAGCCTCCCGCCCGAGTGGCGGCTGCCCAAGACCCACCGCGTGGCCTACGGGACCATGCAGATCCCGCGGCGCAACGCCGAGCCGCTGCAGGTCTGGCGCACCTACGTGATCAAGAACCGCGCCGACATCACCGGTGAGCGGATCAAGACCGCGCAGGTCGGCTACAAGCAGGACACCGGCACGCCGCAGGTCGAGGTCAGCTTCGACAAGATCGGCGCCCGCGACTTCGATCGCATGAGCGGCGACAACGTCGGCCGCAAGATGGCGATCATCATGGACGACATGGTCGTCTCCGATCCGCTCTTCAACGAGCGGATCCCCAACGGCAACGTGGTCATCACGCTCGGCAACTCGCCCGGCGAGTCGGTCCGCGAGCAGGCCAACGACCTCGTCAAGGTGCTCAAGAGCGGCTCGCTGCCGGCTCGGCTCAACAAGGAGTTCGAGATCCGCGTCGGCGCCGACCTTGGCAAGGAGTCGGTCGAGCGCGGCTTCCAGGCCTTCTTGCTCGGCTTCCTGCTGGTCATCAGCTTCATGGCCGTCTACTACCGGCGCGCGGGCGTCATCTCCGTGTTCGCGCTGTTCATGAACGTGATCCTGCTGCTCGCGGCGATGGCCCTGTTCCAGGCCACGCTGACGCTGCCCGGCATCGCCGGCATCGTGCTGACGCTCGGCATGGCGGTCGACGCCAACGTGATCATCTACGAACGTGTGCGCGAGTATTTACGCGAAGGCTATACAGCCCGGGCGGCGATCGAGGCTGGCTACGATCGCGCGTTCACGACCATCTTCGACTCGCAGCTGACCACCGCGATCGCCGGCATCGTGCTCTGGCAGTACGGCTCGGGCCCGATCCGCGGCTTCGCCATCACGCTGCTGATCGGCATCGCCACGTCGATCTTCACCGGCGTGTTTGCGACGCGCGTGTTCTTCGACTGGCAGGCCAACCGCCGCGGCTTCGACCGGGTGTCGATCTGATTTTGGGGGGATTTGACCATGGCTGACCACGACGAGCAGACCCCCGAGACCCCCGAGACCGAGGCTTCGCAGAGCGGCAGCGACCGCCGACGCGGCCGCTCACGCTCCAGCAACAAGCCTGCGGCGCCGGACGTCAAGAGCCTCAAGTTCTTCACGCTGGTGCCGTCCAACCCCGGCATCGACTTCGTCGGCAACCGCAAGAAGGGCCTGCTGCTGGGGCTCGGGCTGGTGATGCTGTCGATCCTGGCGATGGTGTTCAACGTCGTCACCACCGGCAGCGCGCTGAACTACGGCATCGACTTCCAGGGCGGCAGCTCGGTCCGCCTCGAGCTGTCGAGCGAGCCCAACATCGAGCAGATCCGCACGGTGCTCGAGGAGGCCGGCTACTCCGGCAGCTCGGCGGTCTCGGTGCCCGACGCCGACAACGAGGTGCTGATCCGGGTCAAGGAGGTGCTCTCGATCTCCGAGGACGAGGTCGCGGCCTGCCGTGACGCGCTCGCCCAGCTCGACGGCGCGCAGCTGCTCGAGGATGGCTTCACCCATCCCAAGGACAGCTCGAAGATCTTCATGAAGTTCTCGGCCCAGCCGAAGTACGACGAGATCGAGCGGCTGATGACCGAGGCCGGCTGTCAGGGCACGGCCGAGGCCGGGGTCGGCAAGGCCGAGGAGTTCCCGGTCGAGTACGCGATGATCGGCGTCGGTGCTCAGATCGCTCAGGTGCTCGATCAGGAGCTCGGAGCCGGCACCGTCGAGAACATCGTCGCCAGCGAGACCGTCGGCGCCAAGGTCGGCAGCCAGCTGCGACGCGACGGCGTCCAGGCGATGCTGTTCGCGATCTTCTTCATCTTCTTGTACGTGATGCTGCGCTTCGACCTGCGCTTCGCGCCGGGCGGCATCGTGGCGCTGGCCCACGACGCGATGATCGTGGTCGGGGCCTACGCCATCACCGGCAAGGAGTTCAACCTCCAGACGATCGCCGCGATCCTCACGGTCATCGGCTACTCGATCAACGACACCATCGTGGTGTTCGACCGGGTGCGCGAGCGCGTGGCCCTGCACCGCGACGAGCCGATCGAGGCGACCACCAACACCGCGCTCAACGAGACGCTCAGCCGCACGACGCTGACCTCCGCGACCACGCTGCTGGTGGTCGTCGCGACCTGGGTGCTCGGCACCGGCACCATCAAGGACTTCGCGTTCGCGCTGTTCGTCGGCATCGTCGCCGGCACCTACTCGTCGCTGTTCCTCGCCTCGCCGGTGTTCTTGTGGATCAACGACAAGATGTACAAGGGCAAGGGCCACCTGATCGACGGTGGCGACGAGAAGGAGCGCGGGACCGGGACGCTGCTCGGCGGTGAGCCGGAGGTCGAGCCCGAGCAAGCCGAGGAGGCGTCGGTGCTCGGCGAGGAGACGGGCGAGGGCCCGCAGGCCTCGGCCGACGTGGGCGCGGCCATCCGGGGCGAGAGCGCGGCCGACAAGCTCTTGATCGAGGACGTCGACAAGCAAGCGACCGAACGCAAGACTCGCCGACGTCGCCGCAAGAAGGACGAGTAGCCCAGCCTGGGAGCGACGGTGGCTGAGCTCTCCGACCCCGACCCGGCGATCGATCCGGCGATCGACCCGATTGCGGCGGCGGTCGACGGGGACAACGAGTCGCTGGTGCTCGGCGAGCCGCCGCGGGTGCGCCTGCGTGGCGCGCTGTCCGGCTACGACCGCGCCGAGCTACGCGAGCGCGCGGCCGAGCTGAACGTGCACCCGGTCGTCGTCGAGCTGCTGGTCGGGCGCGGGGTCGAGGCCAGCGAGGAGCAGCATCGGTTCCTCGATCCGCGCCTGCGCGACCTCTCGGTGCCGGCGACCATGGCCGGCTACGCACAAGCGGTCGAGCTGCTGGTCGACGCCCGACGCAAGCGGCTGCGGGTCGGCATGTTCGGCGACTACGACGTCGACGGGGTCACGACCACCACGATCCTGACCACGTTCTTGGAGTGTCTGGGCGTCGAGATCGTGGCCAAGGTCGCGAGCCGCGAGGGCGGCTACGGGTTCGGGCTCGCGGCCGCCAAGTCGCTCCACGAGGCCCGCGTGGACGTGGTGCTGACCGGCGACTGCGGGACCTCGGATCACGAGGCGCTCGAGTGGCTGCGCCACAAGGGCGTGCCGACGGTCGTGATCGATCACCACCAGGTGCCCGACACGATGCCGCCTGCGACCGCGCTGCTCAACCCGCACCAGGCCGGTTGCGAGTTCCCGTTCAAGGGTCTGTGCAGCGCCGGAGTTGGTTTCTATCTGGCCGCGGGCGTACGCTCGGCGATCGCCAGCGCCGAGCCGTCGGCGCGTGCCAGCCTGCCGGATCCGCGTGCGTGGCTGGATCTGGTCGCGCTCGGGACCGTCTGCGACATGATGCCGTTGGTCGGGGACAACCGGATCCTCGTCCGCCATGGGCTCGAGGTCATGCGTCAGCGTCGACGGCCCGGCGTCCGCGAGCTGCTGCGGCGCGCCCAGGTCAACGGCGAGGTCCCGGTCGATGAAGGTCACCTCGGCTTCGCGCTCGGGCCTCGCATCAACGCGCCCGGTCGACTCGGTAGCGCCGAGCCGTCGCTCGAGCTGCTGCGCGCCCGCTCGGGTGCCGAGGCCGAGGCGCTCGCGGCCAAGGTCGAGATGTTCAACGCCCGTCGCCGCGCGCTGCAGGACCGGATCGTCAGCGAGGCGCTCGAGCTGCTCGCCCACGATCCCAAGACCCCGCGCCGCAGCGGCATCGTGGTCGCGCGCGAGAACTGGGCGCCCGGCATCGTCGGCATCGCGGCCGCGGGCATCGTCGAGCGCTTCGCCCGGCCGACGCTGGTGATCGGCATCGATCCCGGCAGCGGCGAGGCGCGTGGCTCGGCCCGCACCGCCGCGGGCGTCGACGTACGGGCCGCGCTCGCGGAGTGTCGCGAGCACCTGCGGCGCTTCGGCGGACACAAGGCCGCGGCCGGGGTCAGCCTCGATCCTGCGGCCATCCCCGCGCTGGTCGAGGCGTTCGATCGGGCCTGCGCGGCCCAGCTCGGCGAAGAGGCCGGCAGCGATCCGGTCGACCTCCACGACGGCGAGCTCGCGCTCGAGGATCTGGTCGTGCCCTTCATCGGCGCGCTCGAGTCTCTCGGCCCTTATGGCGTTGGCTTCGAGCGTCCGCGCTTTTTGTGTGCGGGCGCGGAGGTGATCGACGTGCGCCGCATCAAGGAGCGCCACCTCGCGCTCACGCTGCGGCAGGGCAAGCAGGTCCGCCGCGCGATCGCCTTTCGCAAGGGCGAGTTCCCGGTCGAGCGCGGCGACACGGTCGGCTGCCTGTTCACGCCCGCGCGCGACACCTTCAACGGGCGCGATCGCATTCAGATGATCATCGACCGCCTCTGGCGGGTGCCTTCTTAGCCCCCCGCGGCCGCCTCAGTTGGAGCCGCGGGCGGCCGCTTCGCGGCCGTTCGCT
>DATLLB010000173.1:0-4391 GCA_035538075.1 Enhygromyxa sp. | reverse complement strand
CATCGTCGGCTGCGCCGTCGGTACAGCCGAACGGGGCTGCGAGCGTGGTTGCGAGCGCGAGCGGTGAGAGTCGATGCAGCTTGAACGAGACCATGCGCAAGAGTGGCAGGCCCGCTCGCGCGAGTCATCCACGCTCACACGCCACAGGCTCCCACGTCGCCGCACTTACTGTTCGCACACGAGGTGATGGGCCCGATGTTGCCGATGTTGCACGCGGTCTTGCATGGCTCGAAATCATTGTTGTGCGAGATACACTCGAACCAGCACACGCAGGCAGGATCCTCGAAGCAGGCAACCATGTCGTCGCAGCACTGCTGCTGCAGGCAGCCCTGACAGTCGTTGTTGTCCATCGGGTCGCACACGGGATCGTTGCACACGCCCATGTTGCAGAGCCCGTTGATGCAGTCGCCGTCGATGATGCACAGGTCGCCGTCGAGGCAGGTGTCCTCGCACGAGCCGCCGCAGTCGACGTCAGTCTCGTCGCCGTCTTGCATGCCGTTGAAGCAGCTCGGCGGGAGGTCGCCGTCGCCATCGCCATCGCCGTCTCCGTCACCATCACCATCGCCGTCGCCGTCGCCACCCTCGGCCTCCGCCTCCATCCCCTCGGCCTCGGCCTCCGCCTCCGCCTCCACGCCCTCGGCCTCGGTCCCTTCGGTGTTCGTGTCGGTCGCCGTCCCGCCAGCCTCCTGCGCAGTGGGACAGTTCTTCTGGCCGAGGCCATCGTCGACGCAAGGATCTGCACAACCGCTCGCGAGCGCCCCCACGAGCCCGAGCACGAGGGACAGGGGGATGAAGGGGGTACGCAGACGGCCGCAGGTCACGTCCCTCGGACCGAGCCGGCTCGAGAAACTCCAACTCTCCGGGTCGCGCGCATTCGCGCGAGCGCGCCACCGCAGCGCTATCATTCGTGGACAGCTCATGACGCCGGCCGGCCCAACGCGACGCGATGACTTCGAGCTGCTCGAGGCGTGGCGCGCTGGTGATGAGATCGCCGGCAACACGCTGGTACGGCGCCACTTCTCCAGCGTCTACCGGTTCTTCCGCAGCAAGCTCGACGAGCAGGTCGAAGATCTGACGCAGCAGGTCCTGCTCGCGCTGGTCGAGAGCCGCGAGCGCGTGCGGGGGCCTGCGAACTTCCGTGCGTACCTGTTTGGCATCGCGCGCAAGACCCTGATGATGCACCTGCGCGGACGCTATCGAGCCGACAAGGTGTTCTCGCCCACCGATCAGTCGATCCACGAGCTCGCTATCACGGACGCCTCGCTCGGCGAGCAGCTCGCGGCGCGTCGGGAGCAGCGGCTGTTGGTCGCCGCGCTGCGCTCGATCCCGGTCGACTTTCAGATCGTCGTGGAGCTGTACTACTGGGAGGAGCTCAGCGTCGCCGAGATCGCCGAGATCACCGAGGTCGCACCGGGTACGGTCAAGAGTCGGCTCAGCCGCGCACGCACGATGCTGCAGACGCAGCTCGATCGGCTGGCGCGAGCCTACGGGATCGAGACCACCGGTGAGGCGGTCGAGCACTGGGTCAGCTCGATTCGCGACTTGTACTCACGCCGCATCCGCAGCTGAGCTCACTGCAGGGACAGCGCGTCGAGCTGCGCGAGCTCGGCGGTGAGCGTCTCGCGGGACATGTGCTTGGGGTAGAGCTCGGCCGGCAGCTCCAGCAGCCGCTCGATCTGACGGCGAGCCGCGTCGAGCTGGTGGAGGCTGCGATGCACGTCGCGGGCGAGCGAGCGCGAGACCACCTCGGTCCGCGTGCCGTGGACCGCCGCGATCGCCAGCGCGCGCTCGAGCAACGCCAGCGCGCCCGCGGGATCGTGCTGGCGCTCGCGGATCACCGCCATGTTGTTGTAGCTGGCCGCGACCAGCGGATGATCGGCGCCGAGCGTGTCGACGCGCAGCTCGAGCGAGCGCGTCGCGTACTGCCAGGCCTCCTCGTAGCGCTGCAGGAGGATCAGCGTGTTGGCGATGTGATTCGAGGTCTGGGCGACGGCGGGATCGCTGCTGCCGAGCAGCTCGATCTGCGCGTCGAGAGCGTCGAGGTAGTCGGCCAGCGCGAGCTCGTGCCGGCCCTGACGGAGGCGCAAGCCAGCGCGGTTGTGGATCAGCGTGGCCTCGCGCAGCGGATCGCCGCCGAGCCGCGCGACCGCGGCCTCGGCCAGCCGCAGCCACGCTTCGCCTTCGTCACGACGGACCAGCTCCACGCCGACCACCCAGACCATGTGCAGCCAGGCGTCGGCGGCCACCACTTCGTCGCGCGACGCCTCGGCCCCGGCCAGCGCGTCGAGCAGCGCTCGCTCGGCCGCCGCAAACTCGCCGCGGCCCTCGAGCGCGGCGGCGCGGCGCAGATCGGCGGCGGCCTTCAAGGGTGCGTGACCGAGGCGGCGGGCCTGCTCGGCGACCTGCTCGGCGATCGCCAGCGCGTCGTCGTAGCGACCGGCGGCCTCGTAGATCTTCGCCTCGGTCAGGCGCGCGTGACCTTGCTCGATCTGCTCGCGCTCGGCGGCCGCACGCGGCAGCCGAACGCGAGAGCGCAGCGCGTCGAGATCCCCACAGGCGCCGAGCCAACCGAGCGCGTTGACGGCCGCCACCGCGTTCTCGACCACGCCCACGTCGGCGTGCGCGAGCGTGGTCGTGACCACCTGGACCTCATGCAGCCGGAGATCGAGGCACGCCATCCGCAGATCCAGAGTGGTCTCGGACTGCTCGCCGCGGTGCGTGGCCTCGCACGCCTCGCGATGTTGCTGCGCCCACGCGGTCGTGTAGTCGTCGAGCTCGCGGCGGACCTCGGCCCAGGTGGTCTCGGCGTAGCGAGCCCCGGAGCTGCGCAGGCGCTGCTCGATGGTCGTGCGGACCTCGTCGTTCCAGACTCGCGCGACGCGGGCCTCGGCGCCGGAGCAGAGATCGATGGCGGGCTGAATGGACGGCGGACGCGAGAACGAGAATGCGGCGATGGCCAGAGCCGCGGCCGGCACGGTCGCGAGCGCGAACCAACGGCGGCGGTGATTGCCGAGGCAGGCCTCGAGCCCGTCGAGCAGCTCCGACATCGACCCGAAGCGAGCCGCCGGCTCGGCCTCGACACACCGACGGACGTACGTCCACACGTTCGCCGGCACCGCGAGCCCGTCAGGAATTCTCAACCAGTCGCCGGCGTACTTGCGACTCGCGATCTCGCCGATCGTCCCCACGAACGGCCGCGATCCCACCAGCGCCTCGTAGAGCGCGACCCCGAAGCTGTACTGATCGCTGCGCGCGTCGGTCGGCTGACCGCGGTGCTGCTCGGGCGACATGTACATCGGCGTGCCGACCACCGAGCTCGTGCCGTCCTCGTCGGCCAGCGCGCGCGCGAGCCCGAAGTCGAGCACGACGATGCGGCCGTCGACGCCGACGCGCACGTTGGTGGGCTTGAAGTCGCGATGCACGAGCCCGGCCTCGTGCGCCGCCGCGAGCCCGCGACCCGCGGCCACGAACGCACGAATGATCGCTCGCCAGTCGCGGCGCTCGGCGTCCAGCCACTCGCGCAGATCGAGGCCCTCGAGCAGCTCCATGACCACGAACACGCCGCGACTCGGCACCTCCAGCCCGGCGAGCGTCGGATCAGCGTGGAGATCCAGGCCGAGGTCGTGCTCGTCGTAGGAGCCCACGTCGTAGACCGCGATCACGTTCGCGTGCGAGACCCGAGCCATCGCTCGGGCCTCGCGCAGCAACGCGGCCTCGTGCGTGCCCGCGCCCGTGCGTGCGAGCAACAGCTTGATCGCAACCTTGCGATCGAGCTGCGGATCATAGGCTCGGTAGACCATCCCGCGGCTGCCGCGACCGCAGGGCTCGAGCAGCACGTAGCGGGCGAAGGTGATCGGCTTGATCTGCCGACCGAACAGCCGCTCCTCGATGCGGGCCAGCGCATGCCGCTCTTCGAGGTCACCCTCGAGCACCCCCGCACGCATCTGCTTTGCGAAGTGAGCCTCCTCCTCCCCCATCGCTCCGATCGTACGGGCGTGGATTTTTTTGGGAACCGGATCAGGCTTGCGGCAACTCGGCCGCCCGTGCGTCTGTACGCAAATCCCTTCGCCGCGCTCGCGGCCGTCGCGCTGTTGATGGGCTGTGCTCACGAGCCCGGTCCCGGAGCCACGGACGAGACCGGCAGCTCGACCAGCGGCTCGACCGAGAGCGGCGGCACCGAGACCGGTGATGCCCCGTTCGAGCCGATGATCGGCGAGGACACCTCGATCACCGCGTTCGACCAGGCCCACGTCTACTTCGGGGCCGAGAACATGCGGCAGATCGATGTCGCGCTGAGCTTTCCTCCGGCCGAGCTCGCCTACGAGTCGGTCACGCTGGAGATCACGCTCGGCTGCCCCAACGGTCTCTGCGACTGGTGGGATCGGAAGGCC
>DATLLB010000172.1:0-8297 GCA_035538075.1 Enhygromyxa sp. | reverse complement strand
AGCGAAGCGAGCGACCGGCCGCGAAGCGGACGAAGCGGGCTCAGTCTACGAGCGCCCGCGGGGGGCTAAATGGAGTGGTGGGGCGACTTCGAGTTCAAGTCCTACACCCGCCGTTCGTGGCGGCTGGGCTCGCTGAGCTTGTGGGTCACGCGGCTGACCAACGAGTGGCAGGTCGGCCATCGCTGGTCCAACGATCCGCTCGACGAGACCGTCGAGCTCGGCGAGGACATCCACGTGCCCGAGGATCTCGAGCTGCGCCGCTACCTGTTCTCGACCGGCGGTCGGACGCTGCGAGTGCGCCCGCGCGTGCCCGATCGTCCGTTCGTCACGCGGCCGGAGATGCCGGTCATCATCCCGCCCGGCGAGCAGACGACCCTCTACATGGCCAGCCCGCTGTGGGTCGAGCTTGCCGCCGGTGACCCGCTCAAGGTGTTCGCCTCGATCCCGGTCTGGCGGGCGTCGAGCACGTGGTTCGGCGAAGATCTGATCGAGGGGACGCTGTGCTACGCGAGCCGGACGCGAGCGCGGCTCGATCCCACCGGCCTACGTCGCGGTCCTCGAGTCGCGACCGCGGTGTTCGTCAGCAACGATCACGACGAGCCGCTTCGAGTCGAGCGCTTGGCCCTGCCGCTCCCGCAGATGTCGGTGTTCCGCGCCGCCGATGGACGGTTCTGGACCGAGAGCACCACGGTCTCCTACGATCCTTCCGTCAAGGCGCCGGCCAAGATCGAGAGCGGCCCGCCGCGCGAGGCCGGAGCGGTCACGCGCGTGTCGGAGCCGCGCGAAGATCCACGCGCCAACATCCTCGCGCGCGCGCTCTCGGCTGCGCTTCGCGGAGTGACGGGATGATCGGCGCGAGCTTGGCTGCGGCGCCGACCGGCGACTGGCTGGCGAACTTGCTGGCCAAGGAGCCCGACGACATCGCCGTGATCGCGCTGCGAGCCGCGTTGATCATCGTCGTCGGGCTCGTGCTCGGGCGCCTGTTCGGCGGGCTCGCGGCTCGGTTCGCGGCCCGCCGCGGCAGCGCGCAAGGGGAGATGCTCACCCGCCGGTTCGTGTTCTACGGCGTGATGGGCGTGGCGATGTTCATGCTGCTCGACACGCTCGGCGTGGAGATCGGCGTGTTGCTCGGCGCCGCGGGCATCCTGACGGTCGCGCTCGGCTTCGCCTCGCAGACCTCGGCTTCGAACTTGATCTCGGGCCTGTTCCTGCTCGGCGAGCGGCCGTTCTCGGTCGGCGACGTGATCCAGATCGGCGCACGCACGGGCGTGGTGCTCTCGGTCGATCTGCTCTCGGTCAAGCTGCGCACGTTCGACAACTTGTTCGTGCGCGTGCCCAACGAGACGCTGATCAAGTCGGAGATCGTCAACCTCTCGCGCCACCCGATCCGGCGCATCGACATCGACCTGCGGCTGGCCTACAGCGAGGACCTCGACAAGGTCGGGCAGATCCTCCTCGACCTCGCGCACGAAGATCCCGACGTGCTGCAGGAACCCGAGCCGGTGTTCTGGATCGACAAGCTCGGCGACTCCGCCATTCACGTGCGCTTCTTGGTCTGGGCGTCGAATCGCCACGCGTTCTACGACGTGCGCTCGCGGATCCACGAGCAGGTCGCGCGAGCGCTGCAGGAGCACCGCATCGCCGTGGGCTATCAGCGCGTCGAGGTCGAAGGCAGCGAGTCGCCGGTCGTCGCGGCGGCCGTCGAGGCCGCGGTCGCGCGAGCGCCTGCCGATCCGCGACGCTGAATTGAGTACGATGCGGCCATGCGAACCGCGGTCTCGCTGGTGCTCGTCTCCATGCTCTCGCTCGGCGCGTGCAAGTCCGAGCAGCCGCCGCCCGAGCGCGAGACCGGTGAGCGCCAGCCGGCCAAGCCCGAGCCGGCCAAGCCCGACACCAGCGTATCGGCGGAGCTCGGCGCTCATGCTTCGGAGCCATGCCGCTAGGCAATGACGGCGCTCGCCAAGCTCGAGGCTGCCTCGGAGCCTGCGGACGCGCGGGCGGTCTGGTCGGGCTCGCTGCGCCCGTGGGTCGAGGCCGCCGACGCGGCGCTCGGTCGTGCCGACGCGGCGCTGATCGAGGAGTCGCTGACGCGCCTCGCCGAGCAGACCGACGCCGCCTCGCGTGCGCGCGAGCTCGTGCTGATCGTGACGCAGGTGCGGACGGTCGCGCTGCTCGAGGCCCGCCGCTTGTTGACCGCGGCCGCGGACGCCGATCCCAGCAAGACCCCGCAGCTCGAGCGCGCGCGCCAGTGGGATGACGCGTTCTGCATGTGGGACGGCGCCCTGCGTCCGCTGGCCCGCCGCGCCGACGGGCTGCCGGGGCGCGGTGGCGAAGACTGGGAGTCGACGATCGCCGAGGCGTTCGCGGCCGGCCGGGCCAAGCTCGACGACGCGATCGCGCCCAAGGCCAACCGGCAGATCATCGAGAAGGGCAGCTACGCGGTCGCCTATCGGCTGATCCTCGCCAACGCCGAAGATCCCAAGCCGCCCGGGCCGAGCGAGGCGGTGGGGTTGCTCGACATGCTCGACGACCGCAT
The DNA here is from genome assembly GCA_035538075.1 of Enhygromyxa sp. GTDB lineage: Bacteria > Myxococcota_A > Polyangia > Nannocystales > Nannocystaceae > Plesiocystis. The sequence continues at coordinate 5,761 of DATLLB010000172.1, read as the reverse complement.
CGCCGATCGCAACGGGCCCGGGCTGAAGCGCATGCGGCAGATGTTCAACGGTGACCCGACCGGGATCGATGCCGCGGTGATCGAGCGCGAGCTGGCGGTCGCGTTCAGCAAGCGCGCGCGCAAGTACTGTGACAAGGCGGTCGAGAAGGCGGAGCTCGGCACGCCCGGGGCGATCGCCGAGACCTGGGAGGGCGTGGTCTATACCAAGGTGATCCTGCCGAGCATGCGCGAGGCCTTGAGCGCGGAAGGGTTCGACGCCGACGCGTACTCGGCCGACTGGCAGAGCTATCTCGAGGCGGTCGAGAGCAACGACGCGGACACGGCCGCCGCGATCTCGGCCCGGCTGGTCGAGTGGAACTGTGCGTACCAGGATCGGCTCGGCATCGCGGAGTGCACGAGCTCGGCCAACGAGATCGAGTCGCCGTGACTCCGACCCGTCAGCGATAATCGTCGAGCCGGATCACCTGCCGCGGCTCGCCAGCCTTGCGGATCTCCACCTGATCCCAGCTGACCAACGCCCGCACGCCCTCGGCCGCCAGCGCGCTGACCAGCTGACTCCGTCGCCGCGCCGGGCTGTCCTGCGGCGGGGTCGTGAGCGCGCGCTGAACCTCCTCGGGCTCGACCAGCGTTGGCGCCAGGCCTTCGCGCTCGAGCTGCGCGAAGTAGCCGACGCCGAGCTCGTGGTACTTGAGATCGATCTTCCGCAGCGCGTCGCGATCGGGCTCGTCCCCGCCATCGGCCCGCAAGCTGGCCAGCAGGCTGCGCTTGGTCACCCAGTCGAGGCGCCCGAACAAGCTGGCCGGATCGCGCTCGAGCGCGTCGAGGGTCTCCTCCCACAGCCGCACGATCTGTCGGGCCTCGAGCGAGATCGCGGGTGACGAAGCGACGTACGCCTGCGCGCGCTCGAGGTACAGGCGCTGCAGCTCGATCGCGCTGCGCTCGATCCCATCGGAGCAGCGGACCCGCTCGCGCAGGTCGGGGTCGGCGATCAAGCGCCGCAGCGCCGCGATCGGCCGACGCACGCGCGGGAGCTGGCGCAGCGCTCCGGCCTCGGCCATGTCGAACACCAAGTTGGTGGTCGCAATCTTCAGGTACTCGGCCGTCTGCGCGAGGTTGGAGTCCGAGAGCCCGAGCTGCAGTCGCTGCCGTCGGCGAAACAGCCGAGCGAGCGGCCGCAGCTCGAAGCCGGTGATCGAAAACAGCGGCTTGACCAGGTGGCCGATGTCGAACACCGAGCGATCGACGGGCATGCTGGTCATCCGCACCAGCCGACGCATGACCGGGCCCTTCTGCGAGAGGCCGAATTCAGGCGCGGAGCGGCGTGACGACGGCTCACTGGTGCTCGGGTCAAGGCTGCCGGCGCCGGAGAGGATCGGTCGCGAGAGCAGAAAGCCGAGCGCGTCGCGGCGAATCCGACGGCAACAGAAGGTGCGATAGAGCAGCGCGTAGGCCAGCACGCCCGGCGCGGTGCCGATCGCTCCGATCGCGTTGAGCGTGCGCATGCCCGGCCGCAAGAAGCGGTCGCGCTCGACCAACCACTCGTCGAGCGCGGCCATACGCTGCGGCCGCACGACCGAGAGCAGGTACAGCCCGGGCAACGCGACGAAGAACGCCACCACCAGCACGATGATCCACGCGAACGACACGACCAAGACCAGCAGCGAGCTTGCGACGATGCCCGGCAGCAGCAGCGCGAGCCCGATCCGGTAGCACCACAACGACACGCCGCGCGCGAGCTCGACCTCGTAGTTCTCCTGCGCGCCGTAGACATGCCCCTCGGCGTCTCGACAGTTCTTCAGCAACCCGAGCTCGCCCGCGTGGCCCTGCGCGCGCAGCCATGCGTTGGCCTCCGGCAGCACCTCGAGCAGCAGCCGCTCCTGCGCCTTCTGGTAGAGCAGCAGCTCGCTCGGACCGCGACACTCGGGCGTGCTGGCTTCGATCAGACCATCGCTCGGCGCGTGCGGGAGGAACTCGTAATAGATCGCGCCGCCATTTTGCAAGAACAGCTGCTTGTGGAGCGTCTCGCGGGCGCCGCTGCGAGCGGCTTGGCGCTTGGCCATCGTGGTCGCGATCGCGACGTGGACCAAGTCATGACCCGGACGCCCCGCGGAGCCTTCGTCCGGCGTCCAGCGGATCGCATACTCGGTCTCGAGACCGAGCAGCCGATCCAGCATCGGCTACTCGCCGCCCTCCGGCACGCGCGTCTCGTCCTGGTAGCGGCGGGCCTGCTCGCGCGCGTCGGCGCGGATGTTGGCGAGCGCTTGCTCGAGACGCCGAGCCTCCGGCAGCTCGCGAGTGTCGGGGATCGGGAACTGCAAGACTTCGGCTGACTGGGTCATCGCGGCCCCATGATAGCACCATGAGTTCTCGCCGGATCGGCGCTCTGGACGGTCGTGCAGCGTGCGGTTGATTCGCGCGCCCCGCCGCGCGCAGACCCAGTTCAGTGCTCGCCGCCGAGCCCGTACACTCCAGCCGTGCCCCATCGGCCGATCCGCAAGCTTCTGTGTGCCAACCGCGGTGAGATCGCGATCCGAGTGTTCCGAGCTGCGACCGAGCTCGGCATCCGTACGGTCGCGATTTTCAGTCGAGAGGACCGCGTCCACCTGCACCGCTACAAGGCCGACGAGGCCTATCAGGTCGGTGCCGGCAAGACCCCCGTCGGGGCCTACCTCGACATCGAAGGGATCATCGCGATCGCCAAGCAAAACGATGTCGACGCGATCCATCCCGGCTACGGGTTCTTGTCGGAGCGGGCCGAGTTTGCGCGCGCATGCGAGGCCGCGGGCATTCGCTTCGTGGGCCCGAGCCCCGAGGTGATCGAGGCGCTCGGCGACAAGACTCGAGCGCGCGCGCTCGCGATCGCGGCCGGCGTCCCGGTGGTCCCCGGCAGCGACGGACCGGTGGCCGAGCTGGCCGAGGCCGAGCGCTTCGTCGACACGCACGGGCTGCCCGTGATCATCAAGGCCGCGATGGGCGGTGGCGGTCGCGGCATGCGAGTGGTCCGCGACCGCGCGCTGCTGGCCGAGTCGTTCGAGCGCGCGCGCTCGGAGGCAGCGGCAGCGTTCGGCGACGGGACCGTGTTCCTCGAGCGCTTCATCGAGCACCCGCGCCACATCGAGGTGCAGATCCACGCCGACGCGACCGGCGAGGTCATTCACCTGTACGAGCGCGACTGCTCGGTGCAGCGCCGTCATCAGAAGGTCGTCGAGGTCGCCCCGGCCGTGCACCTCGATCCTGCGCTGCGCGAGGCGTTGACCCGCGACGCCGTCACGCTCGCGCTCTCGACCGGCTATCGCAACGCCGGAACCGTCGAGTTCCTGGTCGACAGCGCGGGCCGCCACTACTTCATCGAGGTCAACCCGCGCATTCAGGTCGAGCACACGGTCACCGAGGAGATCACGCTCGTCGATCTCGTGCAGGCGCAGATCCGCATCGCCGGCGGCGCGACGCTGGCCGAGCTGGGCTTGAAGCAAGACGCGATCACGACCCGCGGCTTTGCGATCCAGTGCCGCGTGACCACCGAGGATCCGCTCAACGAATTTCAGCCCGACACCGGCCGCATCGAGGCGTATCGCTCGGCCTCGGGCATGGGCATTCGCATCGATGGCGGCTCCGGCTACGCGGGCGCCTCGGTCTCGCCGCACTACGACTCGCTGCTCGCCAAGGTCACCGCACACTCGCTGAGCTTCGACTCGGCCGCCGCCAAGCTGCACCGGGCGCTCGCCGAATTTCGCATTCGCGGGGTCAAGACCAACATCCCGTTCCTGCAGAACGTGCTGCGCCACCCGGTGTTCGTGTCCGGCAACGCGCGCACCGACTTCATCGACACAACGCCGGAGCTGTTCGCCTTTCCGCGCCGACGCAACCGCGCTCAACGAGCGCTGCGCTTCCTCGGTGAGGTCGCGGTCAACGGGCCCACGGTCGCAGGCGCGTCCGATGCCCCGCCCGGGCCGGATCCCGAGCTCCCGCAGCTGCCCGCCAGCGCCCGGCCGCCCGAGGGCTGGCGACGAATTCTGCTCGAGCAGGGACCGGCCGCGTTTGCTCGGGCGGTCCGCGAGCATCGCAGCGTGCTGCTGATGGACACGACCTGGCGCGACGCTCATCAGTCGCTGCTGGCCACGCGCCTGCGCACGCGCGAGCTCGCGGCCATCGCCCCGGCGACCGCGTCGATCCTGCATTCGTTCTACAGCCTGGAGATGTGGGGCGGCGCCACCTTCGACGTGGCGCTCCGGTTCCTGCGCGAGTGCCCGTGGGATCGGCTCGAGCGGCTGCGCGCGCTGGTGCCCAACATCCCCTTTCAGATGCTGCTGCGGGGCGCCAACGCGGTCGGATACACGAACTATCCCGACAACGTCGTGTATCGATTCGTGCAGCTGGCCCGGCAAAAGGGCGTCGATGTCTTTCGCATCTTCGACTGCCTGAATTATCTGCCCAACCTCGAGCTCGGCATCGACACGGTCGGGGCTGCGGGCGGGGTGATCGAGGCCGCGATCTGTTACACCGGCGACGTCTCCGATCCGCGCCGGACCAAGTACTCGCTGCAGTACTACGTCGACCTCGCCGGGCAGCTCGCCGATCGTGGCATTCACGTGCTCGCGATCAAGGACATGGCCGGCCTGCTCAAGCCCAACGCCGGGCGCATGCTGGTCACGGCCCTGCGCCAGGCGTTCCCCTATCTGCCGATTCACGTGCACACGCACGACACCGCCGGCACCGGCGTGGCCTCGATGCTCGCCTGTGCGGACGCGGGCGCCGACGTGGTCGACGTGGCCATCGACGCGATGGCCGGCCTGACCTCGCAGCCGTCGATGGGCGCGATCGTGGCCGCGCTCGAGGGCACCGAGCGCAGCACCTCGCTGGCGCTGACCGACATGCAGGTGCTCAACAATTACTGGGAGCAGGTCCGCGGCCTGTATGCGCCGTTCGAGTCCGGGCTCAAGAGCGGCAGCGCCGACGTGTACATGCACGAGATGCCCGGCGGCCAGTATACGAACCTGCAATTTCAAGCGCGCGCGCTCGGCCTGACCGGCCGCTGGGAGGCGATCAAGCGGGCCTACGCCGACGCCAACCGGCTGCTCGGCGACATCATCAAGGTTACGCCCAGCTCCAAGGTGGTCGGCGACCTCGCGCAGTTCATGGTCCAGAACGATCTCGACGAGCAGCAGGTGCTCGAGCGCGCCGAGACCTTGTCGCTCCCGCGCTCGGTCGTCGAGTTCTTCCAGGGCCACCTGGGCGTACCCTACGGCGGCTTCCCGGAGCCGCTGCGCAGCAAGATCCTGCACGGCCAGCCGAGCATCGAAGGCCGGCCCGGCGCCGCGATGCCGCCGTTCGACCTGAGCACGCTCGAGCGCGAGCTTCGGCGCAAGTGGGGCAATCACATCCGCGACGTCGACGTGCTCTCGGCCGCCCTCTACCCGCAGGTGTTCGCCGAGTACATGGCGTTCCGCCGCGAGTACAGCGACGTCTCGCTGCTGCCGACCCGCCAGGTCATCGCGCCGATGAAGCTCGGCGAGGAGATGAACTTCGAGATCGAGCGCGGCAAATTGCTGATCGTCAAGCTCACCGCGATCGGCGACGTGCGCGACGACGGCCAGCGCGAGGTGTTCTTCGAGCTCAACGGTCAGCCGCGCTCGATCCTGGTGCCCGACGCGTCCGCCAGCAAAGAGGTGGTCAAGCGCGAGCGAGCCAAGCCCGAGCAACCCGGATCGATCGGCGCACCGATGCCGGGCGTGGTCATCGAGCTGCGCACGAAGGTCGGCAG
>DATLLB010000171.1:0-4478 GCA_035538075.1 Enhygromyxa sp. | reverse complement strand
ATGTCGGTGCGGACGCTGAGCAACGTCGATCGTCCCCGCTGCGCCGATCTCAAGCTCGCGCTGACGGTGCTCAACACCTCGTGCTGGCGTGGCCTCCCGGCCCGCGACGTCGCCCGCGGCGTGCAGGTGGCCGCGGCGATGCGCGAGCGGGTCGCCTCCGACCCCGAGCTGGCGCAGGTCCGCATCCTCGCCGATCTCGGCGGCGTGCACCTGCCTCAACCCGACTTCGAAGCGCTCGGCACCGTGCCGTATCGCGTGCGCGAGATGGTCGGCGCGATCTGGCGAGAGAGCGCGCGTGGCCGACTCGCGCCCGACGAAGCCGAAGTCCCAGCCGCGGCGCTCTATCAGTGCGATCTCGCCGGAGTCCCGCTGCTGCGTCCGTGGCTCGAGCGCAGCGGCATGACGCTGGTCGCATGGTTGCAGGCGCTGTTCGAGCGCACCGCGGTGCCGCTCTACCACCTCCTGTGCGCGCACGGCCTCGGGGTCATCGCCCACGGTCAGAACCTCGGCTTGGTGCTGCGCGACGGTCGACCCGTGGCGATGGTGCTGCGCGACTTCCATGGCGACCTGCGCCGCCGCGAGCACTCCCAACAGGTGCGTGGCTCGGCGCTCGAGCAGCTCACTGCGCTGCCCGACGAGCATGTGCTCCACGATCTCTACACCGGCTACTTCGTCAGCGTGCTGCGCTTCGTCGCGCCCGTGCTCGAGCGCAGCTTCGGGCTCGCCGAGTCCGAGCTGCTCGCGCTCTTGCGAGGCTGCCTGCGTCGCTACCAGGACGCCCATCCCGAGCTGCGCGAGCACTTCTCGCGGCTCGATCTCTTCGCGCCGAGCATGGCCCGGATCTGCCTCAATCGCGCTCGCCTGCGCATCAACCACGGTGGCGGCGAGCTACGGCCGCTGCCGGTGCTCGGGCCGGCGCTGCAAAACCCACTCCGTCACGAGTCCACCGGAGGATGACGAGCATGGTCGATCTCGCCGGCATCGGCATTGGCCCCTTCAACCTGAGCATCGCGGCGTTGGCCGACGAGCTGCCCGAGCTGCGCACGCGCTTCTTCGAACGACGCGAGCGCTTCGCCTGGCACCCCGGCTTGATGTTTCGAGGCTCGCGCATGCAGACCTCGTTCCTCAAGGATCTGGTCACCGCGGCCAGCCCCACCAACCGCCACAGCTTCGTCAATTACCTGGTCGAGCACGGCCGCTTTCACGCGTTCTTGGCCGCCGAGAGCTCGGCGGTCGAGCGCCGCGAATTCGCCGACTACCTCGGCTGGGTCGCGCGGCGGATCGACTCGCTGCGCTTCGGCGACGAGGTCCATGAGCTGCGCTCGTTCGACGGCGGCTTCGAGCTCGTCCACGCGCGCGGTCGGACGCGAGCGCGGCACGTAATCGTCGGCACCGGTCGCGTGCCGTCGGTGCCCGAGTGTGCGCGTGCACGGCTGGGGCCCCGCTGCTTCCACGCGATCGACATCCTCGCCCGCGAGCTCGATCTGCGCGGCGCTCGGGTGGTCGTGGTCGGCGGCGGCCAGACCGGGGCCGAGGTCGTGCTCGAGCTCCTGCGCGGCAGCTGGGGCGAGCTCGCGGCGCTGAGCTGGGTCTCACGGCGCCTCAACTTCGAGCCGCTCGACGAGAGCCCGTTCACCAACCACCTGTTCACGCCGGGCTTCGTGTCGGTGTTTCACGAGCTCGATCGAGCACGGCGCGATGCCCTGCTCGCGCAGCACAAGCTCGCTGGTGACGGCATCTCGGCGGCGACGCTGCGCGAGCTGCATGACCGCGCCTACGAGTTGGCGGTCACGCGCGACGGTCCACGGCTCGAGCTGCTGCCGGCCCGCGAGCTGCTCGCGATCGACGAGCACGGAGCCGGCTTCGAGCTGACCTCGCACAACCTGTTCGACGATCTCCGCGAGCACCTGCACGCCGACTACGTGATCCTCTGCACCGGGCTGCGCGAGCAGCTGCCGCCGTGCATCGAGCCGCTGCTGCCCGAGCTCGAGTTCGACGAGCGAGGTCGTCCGCAGGTCGAACGCAGCTTCGAGCTGCGTCGCCGCCGGCGAGCCGGCGAGCGGGCCTACATCGTCAATGGCGGGCGCACGACCCACGGCATCGCCGAGTCGCAGCTGAGCCTGATGGCCTGGCGCTCGGCCGTGATCCTCAACGACGTGCTCGGGCGTCCGCGCTTTGCCGTCGGCCGCGAGCGAGAGCTGATCCGCTGGCGCGCCGAACCTCAACCGAGCAACGACAGGCCGTGCTGAAGCGGACTTCCACACGCGGTCGAGTGGGACGAGCCACAGTGATCGCGCTGGCCGGCGTGCTCGCGTGCGTGCTCGCGTGGTTGCTCGCGCGCAGCTGGCCCGCGCCGCCGGTCGAGCGCGCGACCTTGGCCAGCGTCGCGTTCGTGCCACTGTGGTCCGGCCTCGCGCTCGCCGGTCTGGCTTGGAGTCGTCGCGCACGGCCGGGTCACGCACGTCGCAGCTTGTTCGCGCTGCATCGGCGGATGGGTGGCGGGCTGGTCGTCGTTGCGATGCTGCTGTTTGGCTCCGGCGTCGGGGCGGTGCTCGATCGCGCGTTGGCCAGCTGGCAGGTTCGAGCGGAGCCCACCGAGGTCGCACCTGCGAGCGAGCAGGCGCTCGACCAAGCGCTCGCCGAGCTCCTGCGTCTGCATCCCGAGCTCGGTCAGGCCGACATCGCTCTGCACCCGGCCGGCCCCGATCACCCGTGGATTCAGGCCGACTTCTTCGATCGTGATCGCAAGCCCGTGCGCGTCGATCTCGATCCGCAGACCGGCGCCGTGCTGGCCCGCGGTCAGGGTCCGCTCTGGGTGTTGCGCGAGTTCCATCGTCGGTTGCTGCTCCAGCCCGTGCTCGGCGAGTCCGTGCTCGGCGTGCTGGGTTTGTGTCTGGCGCTGGTGCTGCTCTCGGGCCTGGCGACGCGTCGATGGCTGCGCTCGCGCAGCACGGCCAGCAAGCAGCCGACCACCATGCGCGCGCACCAGTGGCTCGGTCTCGGTCTGCTCCCGGCCGCGATCGTGTGGACGTGGACCGGCGCGTTGCTGGGTCTCACGCTGATCATCGTGCCGATCGTCGGCGGCGCGGCCTATGGTGGCGATCGGACCAAGCTGATGCACGACGTGCTGGCCGTCGATCGACCGCCGCTCGACGAGCGCAGCGTGACCACGCCCGCGCTGCACGAGCTGGTCTCGCGCGGCTGCCCGACGATCCACGAGCAGCTGCCCGAGCTCGAGGTCCACCGCGTCGTGATCCACCACCCCACGCAGGCGAGCGGCACGGTGCGAGTCGACCTCGAAGGCCCCGGCTTGCTGACGCGGGCCTCGTTCACGGTCGGCGCCGATGGTTCGCTGCGCGACTGTCGAGCGCTGCCGAGCGCCGGCGTCGGGCTCGAGAGCTTCATGACCTCGATCGCGCTGCACTACGGCGAGTGGGAGGGCCGGTGGTTTCCGCGTGTGTTGGTCGACGTCGTCTATCTCGTGCTCGGCTCGGGCTTGCTCGCGCTCGCATGGCTGGGCGGCTGCCTGCTCGCGCGTCGACGCGAGCGCGACGGCGATGCTGCGGGGGCGCTGCGCCTGCGTCGATGGTTGACGAGCGTCGGTCTGGGGATGTGCCTGATCACCGTCGGCCTCGCGATGCTGTCGCGCGTGCCCGCGCTCGCCCGCAACGACTCGGCGGCGCTGCTGCTGAGCGCCGCGACTGTCGTGGCCGTCGTGCTCTGGACGTTCACCGGCGAGCTCGAGCGACGCCGTCGAGCGCTGGCGTTGGCGTTGGCCGTGGGCCTCCTGGCGATCCCGGTCGTCGGTTGGCTGCTCGCGAGCGCGGCGCCGGGCGGGATCGAGGCGGTCGCGGTGGTCGTCGCAGCGGGCCTGCTCGTCGCCGCTCGCCGACGTTTTCCCGAGCACGCCAGCGTGGGATGATACGCTGCGCTGCTGCGTGGTCACGCGTCACCCACACTGGCCTCGAGAGCCGTTCGAGTTCACCGACGGCTGGCGACGGTTTGTGCTGGGGTGGGGCGCGTTGGATGGCCTCGAGCATGGGCACGCCGCGTCGCTGCTGCGCGCCCGGTTGCGCGACGATTGGATGCTGCGGGGCAGCCTCGCCGCGTGGTACCGCAGAAACGCGATCACCTCCGTGCTCGCCGATGACGCGTCGCTGATCGCCGAATTGCTACGCACGGTCGAGCGCGGGCGGCTGCGTGTGATCGCCCTGGATCAGCCCGCCACACCGATCTACGGGCACACCTACGCGCGCTCCGAAGCCCCGCTCGAGCCTGCCGACGCGGCGCCCAACCAGTTCGATGCCGCGCTCGACGAGCCCACGACGAAGCCCGTGCGCGCCGTCGAGTGGCTCGCGCTCGGCGACTTCAACTTCTCCACCGGTCGCGCCGTGATGCTGCCCGGACCCACGGCCGAGGGTCAGCTCGCGGGCGACCACGCCGACGGCATCGCCCTGATCGCCGGCTTGCTCGCGCAC
>DATLLB010000170.1:0-4440 GCA_035538075.1 Enhygromyxa sp. | reverse complement strand
GTCCTTGGCCTCGGGATCGACGATCGCAAACAGCTCGAGCGCGCGCGCGGCCGCGAGCTTGGCCTGCGCCGGATCACCCGCGACCAGCAGCGCGATGCCGAGCTCCGCGTGCGTGGCCGCGGTCGAGGCGTGCTCGTCGGTCAGCGCCTCACGATAGAGCGCGAGCGCCTGGGTGGCGTAGTCGACCGCATCGGGCGTCGCGTACCCGCACAGCGAGGTGCGGCGTCGCAGCAGGTTGCCGAGCACCGCCGAGGGGTAGGCCATCAGCTCGCGCGCCAGCTCCATCAGCGGATCGAACTCGGCGCGCGCAGCCTCGCAGTCGCCGAGCATGGCCAGCAGCGCGGCCGCGTGGGTCCGGCACGCGACCGACAGATCGGTGGGCCCGCCGTGCACGGCCTCCATGTCGTCGGCGACGGCCAGGTACGAGGCCCGCGAGGTCGCGAAGTCCTCGAGCTTCTCCTGCGCGTGGGCGATGTCCATGCGCAGCTTCAACAGCTTGTCGTGCTGCTTGGGCACCAGGCTCTCGTACATCTGCTCGCAGCGGCGCAGCTGCTCGAGGCCCTCGCTCGGCTTGTTGTCGAGGAACAGCACGGTCGCGCGATCGTGCAGCCACTCGATGTACTCGAAGCGATCCTGCTCGGGGACCATGGCCGCCAGCGCCCGATCCCAGGCCGCGAGCGCCTCGTCGAAGCGCGCGTCGTACATGGCCACGCGCGCCTCGCTGGCGGCCAGCTGCGAGCGAGCGCTGCGATCGAGCACCAGCTCGCCGGCCAGCGCTCGCGCCTGCCGAAGCCAGCGATCGGCGGCGATCGTCTCGCTGGCCCGCGCGTGCGCCTTGGCGACCAACAGCAGCGCGTCGAGGCGCAGCAGCGGATCGCCGCTGCGCTCGGCCGCCTCGAGCCCGGCGATCGTCACGTCGAGGGCCTGCGGCGCGCGGCGCTGGGCGACGAGCAGTTCGGCGCGGAGCTTGGCCACGCGGACGTGCTGCGGCTCGAACCCAGGCGCCTTGGTCTGCTCGAACAGCGCCGCGCTGCTCTGCTCGACCGCGTCGAGCCGCGACAGCTTCAGCTCGAGCTCGGCGCGGGCGATCGCACTGTCGAGCTCGTCCAGCTCGGTCGCATCGATCTCGCTGCGCTCGCGCTCGCGGACCGGCTCGCTGCCGAGCTCGCGGCAGCGCTGCGGACTGGGCAGCGTGACCAGCAGATCGAAGATCTTGGGGATCTCGGCCTCCGACACGGTCGCGAGCACCTCGATCAGCTGCTCGACGTGACCGAGCTGGCGATCGAGGCACGCGAGCTGCTCTTGCCGGACGCCGCCGCCGATGCTGGCGAACTGCCCGTAGCGGCGGCACAGATCGCGATCGGTGGCGACCCAGCTGGCGATCCAGCGCTCGATCTCGGCCTGCAGAAATGGCCACGACTGCTGCGCCTGCAGGCCCCGCCCGGCGAACGCGAGCGCGAGCGCGTTGGCCTTGCCCGGGTTCCACACCGCGCTCGAGCGCGCCTCTGCGTCGTCGCACAGATCCGCGTGCGAGCGCCCGGTTCGGTTGCCGAGCTGCGCGGCCGCGAGCCCGAGCACGATCGCGATCGCCGGCACCGTGATCGCAGCCCAGCGCCGACGCTTGCGCTTGGCCGGCGCGAGCGCGTCGAGCAGCGCTCGCATGTCGGGCCAGCGCTCGTCGGGGCTCCACGCGAGCCCGCGTCGCAGCGCTTTCTCGACGGTGGTCGGCACGTCGCGACGCTCCCACTCCCCGACCTTGGCCGTGCGTGCGCGCGCGAGCACCAGCGGGCCGCGACCAAAGGGCAGCTTGCCGCTCAGCGCCTCCCACAGCGCGGCGCAGAACGAGAACTGATCGCTGCGCGCGTCGATCGGCTGGCCGCGGTGCTGCTCCGGGGCAATGTACGCCGGAGTGCCCAGCACCGCGCCGGGCATCGTCAGGTTGTTGGTCGCGAGCTGCTCGCCCGCCGAGCCGATCGTCGGCGCTTCGATCGACGTGCGGGCAGCCTCGTCGCTCGGCGGATCGTCGTCCTCGAGCTCGCCGGGGTCATCTCCGCTGCGTGCACGCGGCTCGCTCGGTTGTGTGGCGACTCCGGAGCTGCTGGTCGCCCAGCTCGCGAGCCCGAAGTCGAGCACCAGCACGCGACCGTCGTTGGCGATCAGCACGTTGTCGGGCTTGAAGTCGCGGTGAATGACGCCCTGCGCGTGCGCAGCCGCGAGCCCCTCGCCCGCCTGCCGAAACGCCGCGACGATCTCGGGCCCGGTCCGCGACGGGTCCTGCAACCACCGCCGCAGGCTGACGCCGTCGATGTACTCCATCGTGATGAACAGCCGGCCGTCGGCCTCCTCGCTGTCGTACACGCTGACGACGTTGGGGTGGCGCAGCCGGGCCATCGCCTGGGCCTCGCGCTTGAGTCGAGCCTGCAGCTGACGATGCAGATCGGGGTTGCGATTCGAGATCAGCTTGAGCGCCACGCGACGCTCGAGCTTGGTGTCCCAGGCCGCGAACACGACCCCCATGCCGCCGGCCCCGAGCCGCTCGAGCAGCACGTAGCGACCAATGCTCGCGCCAACGTCCTCGCCGCCCGCCGACCGAGACTTGTCTCCGGCCAGCGGCTCGGTGCTCACGTGCTCGATCACCGGGCGCTCCATTGCGACGCTCGCGGGCCCTCACTCCTCGGGAGGTCGCCAGGCGGTGTCAGCGAGGTCGCCCTGCTCGAAGCCGAAGAACACCTTCATTTGGTTCTCGAGAAACTCTCGACCTTCCTTGGTCTGCAGATCGAGCCGATAGGTGTTGATGTAGCGCGGCGACTCCTTGAGCCACGCTTGCCAAGCCCGCATCGAGACGTTGTCGTAGATCAGCTGGCCGAGCTCGGTTGGGAACGGCTTGAACGGGATGCCCGGGAGCACCATCCCGAGCTTCACGCACTTGACCATCCGCGGTCCTTGGTTCTGCTGGGCGTCGGTCATTCGCGCTCAATACCACGAAAAGCGCAGCTCGGCGCGGCCCCGGGTGGGCTCCACGGCGTCGACCGTCACGCTGCCGTCGACCCTGCACAGCTCGAAGATCGCCTCGAACGCGCCGGCGATCGCCTCGAGGTAGACGTGGTTCTCGATGACCAGCGCTGGCGCCTCCGAGTAGACCAACACCCGCTCGCAACCCGGGCTGATCGTGTAGCTCATGCGGCCGGCGTCACGATAGACGGCGCGCCAGCCCCACGGCGCCTGAGCGATCAGCGACGCGGGCTCGAGCTCGAAGATTTTTTGCACCCCGACGAAGAAGCGCAGCAGCAGCGACTCGAACGAGAGCAACGTGGCCGCCCGGGCGGTCGCGCGACCCCCGTTGGGCCCGAGCGCATCGACGACGGCCTCGGCCAGCTCGATGTCCAATTCGATCGGCAACCACCCGAGCGGCGACGCGCTCTGGATGGCCGCGAGGGTACCCGGCCGCAGTCGCGTGAACACTCGCTCGTCGACGCCGAGGCGCTCGAGCGCGAGCAGGGCATTCAGCGACTGAGCGGCTCGGATCCGCGGCATGGCTGGGTTGTGACGCAAAAACGCGTCGCCAGCCGGCCGACCCGCGCGAAGTTACTCGCGACCCTCGCGCAGCGCCGCCCGGACGACATCGACGGCGGCCGCGATCTTGATGCGTTCCTGGCGTCGGTCATCGCGGTAGCGAATCGTGACCGTCTCGTCCTCGGCGGTCTGGCCGTCGATCGTCAGGCAGTACGGCGTGCCGATCTCGTCATGGCGAGCGTAGCGGCGGCCGATCGCGTGGTGCTCGTCGAGCTTGGCCGGGACGCCCTGCTCGAGGAATTCGTCGGCGACCTTGCGAGCGGTCTCGGGCATGCCGTCCTTGCGGACCAGCGGAAGGATCGCGCACTTGATCGGAGCGAGGCGCGGGTGCAGGCGCAGGACCGTGCGCTCGCCCTTGCCGGTCTCGTCGCCGGGCTCTTCGGCGTACGCGTCACACAACACCGCGAGCACGCCACGCGTGGCCCCGGCGGCGGGCTCGACCACGTGGGGGACGTAGCGCCAGCCCTTCTTGCCGGTCTCCGGATCGGTGGCCTCGGCGTCGAAGTACTCGAGCTTCTTGTTCGAGCCCTTGGCGTGCGCGGTGAGATCGTAGTTGGTGCGCGACGCGATGCCCTCGAGCTCGTCGAAGCCCCACGGGAACTCGTACTCGATGTCGTAGGTGCCGTTGGAGTAGTGGGCGAGCTCGTCCTCCTCGTGGGCGCGGAGCTTGAGCTTGTTGGGATCCAGGCCAATGCTCGTCCACCACTTCAGCCGCGCTTGCGTCCAGTAGTCGAGCCACTCGCGGCCCTTGCCGGGCTCGCAGAAGAACTCCATCTCCATCTGCTCGAACTCGCACGAGCGGAAGATGAAGTGCTCGACCGTGATCTCGTTGCGGAAGCTCTTGCCCATCTGCGCGATGCCGAACGG
>DATLLB010000169.1:0-13691 GCA_035538075.1 Enhygromyxa sp. | reverse complement strand
ACGACGCGCTGCTCGAGCGCGGCGGCGTGATCGCACGGATCGCTGACCGGACCCGAGGCCGCGACGCGGACCTCGAGGGTGCCCTGCGGACCGTCGACGAGCCGCTGCCACTCGGGGAACGGGGTCAGGCAGTCGGGCGTGACGTCGTTGGTCGTGACCGGCAGCAGTCGCACGCGCCAGACCACCTGCGTGCGCACGCTGGTGTCCGGTCCGCCGAGCGCGACCTCGCGGATGTCCGGATCCTGCACGGCGGTGATCGGCCGCTCCCACACGTCGAGGTAGGCCAGGTAGAGGCCCTGCGCCGAGGGCAGCGCGACGCTGGGCACCTGCGCGCCGACGTTGAGCGCCGCGCCAGCGAGCGCGACCTCGATGCCGTCGACCCAGTAGCGGCCGGGCTGGATGCGCGGCTGGTTGCCGGCGATCTGGATCTCGAAGCCGGCCTCGCCGATGTGGCCGCCGCTTGGGCCGATCAGCGCACGCCGTCCTGCGCGGGCGTCGTGGAGCTGGATGTCGACCTGCTCGTTGAGATCGGCGTCGAGCGTGGCGCGGCCCTGCTGGGCGCGGACGCTCGAGTAGGCCTTGGAGGGGTCGAAGGTGCTGCGAGAAAGATCGCCGTTCATGGTGCTCAACTCTCGATGAACAGGCCTGCTTCGAGGCCGAAGCGGAGGTATCGCTCGAGCGTGCCGCGAAGCCGGGCCTCGCGGTGCGCATGTTGAAGGTGATTGAAGACGCCCATCGCCGAGCCATCCTCGGCGCCGGTGTGCAGCTCGATCGGGGCCTCGGGGTGCAAGAGCGCGTAGCCGGGCTCGCCGAATTCGAGCGAGACATGGTTGGGCTGCAGCCGCCGTCGGATCGCCGCCTGGGCGGCCGGATCGGTGACGCCCTCGAGCGCGAGCCGAGGCTGGCAGCGGAACGGTCGCGGGGTCTGACCGCCGGGCGCGAGGTAGCAGAACCGCACGCAGCCTTGCTGGTGCTGCTCGGCCGTCAGCGCGCCGGTGAAGATGCTGTCGTTGGCCGAGGCCGTGCGGCAGTGGGTGGTGCCGACGATCGTCGAGCGGTCGGCTTGCAAGGCCGCGCCGGCCAGCTGGATCGCCGCGCCGCCGGCCTCGACGATGCTGTCGTTCAGCGCGATCGAGGCGATGTCCGTGGTCGCGCTGATCGGGCCGCAGATGCTGTGATCGAGCGTGAGCGCGAGCGCGGCGTTGGTCTGGCCGACGGCGCTGGCGATCTCGATCCCGCCGATGTTCGGATCAATCGTGCTGTACGAGAGGTCGAGGGTCTCGAGCTTGCCGGCCTGCACGAGGATGCTCCCGGCCAGGCCGATGCCGTTGAGGAACAGGCCGCCCGGACGCACGGCGTCGTCGTGCATGTCGCCGACGACCTCGAGATCGCCGATCACCAGCGCGCGAGTGTTGCGAGCGATCGCCCGCGACGGGCTGCCGTCGAGCGGCTCCTCGAGCCCAGCCGCGATCAGGTGGAGGCGCGCGGCGTTGGGCAGCTCGATCGGGTTGCTCGGGGCCGTCCAGCGGCGGCTCTCGGGATCGACGTCGGGCTCGTCGGGCCGCGTGCGCCCGCCGAGCAGCGTGATCATCCCGACCGCCCCGGGCCCGGCCGCGCCCACGTGCGTGTTCCAGGCCGCGATCGCGTCGTCGAGGGTCTCGTCGACGCTGCCGGCCAGCTCGGCGAGCAGCGTGGGGTTGCGGGTCACGTAGCGGCGCCAGGTGACGGTCGCCTCGCCGAGCTGACGGGTGAGCGCGACGCTGCGATCCCAAGGCCCGGCGCCGAGCGGACCGGCGGCACCAAACGCGTAGTCGACCAGCACCTCGAGCGTGCCTGCGCCGGTGAGATCGTCGTCATGCAGGACCAGGCGGCCGAGCTCGGGATCGACGGCGACCGTGCCCACGGGCGGACGCGCAGCCGGCAGGGAGCCAGGATCGCCGGCGAGGTTGCAGATCACGACCTGGAGCGGCGCACCGATCACGCCGTCGAACGCGAGCCGCACGGCGAACACCGGATCGGCGCCAAGGTAGCGCGGCACATCGCGCTCGAGATCGGCCGCGAGCTCGCGCCGGCGCAGCGGCAGCGGCAGGTTGACCTCCTCGGCCAGCGAGCTGATCTCGGTCTCGGTCCGCGGCACGTTGTAGAGCGGCGCGTCGCGGCCCCACGGATCGAAGCGGAAGAAGTTGGTCTCGCCGGGGATCGGCGCGGCCTGACTGCGCGTGATCTCGACGCTCGCGACCCGCCACAGGTGGAGGCCGAGGTTGGGCAGGTTGTAGCGGCCGCGACCGCTCGCCGCTCGGCGCACGTCGGCGCGGTGGTGCTGTTGATCGAAGGGGCCGTCGAAGCGCTCGAGCCGAGCCGCATCGCGCACGTCGACGGTGCCGCCGAAGGCCGGCAGCGCGCCCGCTTCACGCACGTGCTGCATGTGCACGCTGATCTGCGTGCGGGCGAAGTACTCGACCGCGCGCACGCGGTAGCCGGTCAGATCCTGGGCGAGCTGCTCGAGCACCACCGCGGTGCCGCGACGACGGCGATAGGCGATCGAGTTGGCGACGAACGCCCGCGCCTCGAGCCGATCGACCTGGCCGCCCTCGACCCCGACCAGCGCGCCGATGTAGGGGATCAGCCAGCTCTCGCAGGTCTCGATGAACCAGTTGTCGAAGGTGGTCTCGACGTTGGCGCGGACCCGCTCGAACTCCTGCTCGAACACCGCCAGCAACGCGCGCAGCGGCTCGCCTTGCTCGAGGTCGCGCTGCCGGTACACGGCCGGCAACAGCTCGTAGAAGCGCTCGGGTAGCGGACGTGTCACGACGCGATCCAGTCGATGGTGATGAGGTTGGCGGCGGTCAACAGGAGCTCGGCTCGGCTCACGCCGTAGCCGGCCCAGCTCGCGCGGCGAGCCGGCAGCACCGCGTTGAACTTCACGGTCTCGCCGACGCGGTAGAGCTTGTCGAGATCGAGCGCGACCACGCCGGGGATCGCCTGCACGATCGCGACGACCTCCGAACCGGCGACCGGCTGCGCGAACTGGCGCTGCGCGAACGAGAAGCGCTCGACCAGCGCGTCGCGGATCTCCTGCTCGAGCGTCTCGGCCAGGTAGGCGTCGTCCTTGATGATGCGCAGGTGGACCGCGAACTGGGCCGGATCGAAGGTCGAGACCATCACGATCTGGCTGGGGTCGGCCTTGCTGGCCAACGCCTCGCGCAAGGTGGTGATCGGCGGGCCGCTCTCGTTGATCGCCGCGCCGCTGGCCGCAGCCACGGTCAGGTGCACGAACGATCGCTTGCCGGTCCACAGCTCGGTCGACTTGGCCTTGCCGATGCCGGCGAAGGTGCGGGCGAAGTCCTCGTAGTCGGAGACCGAGACCAGCCGATCGAGCGTGAGCACGGTCAGCGGCGCGTTGCGGCGCGCGTCGGCGAGCGACTCGGGATCCTCGGCACCGACCGCAGGCACCGGGTTGGTCACCCTGCGGATGCCGGCCGGGCCGGAGGTCATCAGGCTGATCTGTCCGGCCGCGACCTCGCCCTCGAGCCCGAGGTTCTTGCGGTAGCGGGCGCGGACGTTCTCGATGCCCGACGGCGCTCGTGCGCCGCGACGGCCGTCGCCGAGGATCAGCTGCGTGTAGCCGCTGGCGTCGGTCTCGAGCTGGTAGACGCGATCGTTGGGGCCGGCGTCGAGCAGCGCGTCGACGCGGGTCCACAGCACGTCGTCGATGCGCAGCTCGAGCGTGCTCTCGCGCCCGGTCGCCGTGCTCGCGGCCACCCAGGTCAGCGGCGCCTGCAAGAGCGCGAAGCGTTGGTTGGAGAGGCTCGCGTCGCCGCTGCCGATCGCCTCGTGGACGCTGGTGCCGTGGGTCGCTGCAGCGACGTTGCCGAGCAGCTCGAAGCTCGCGCGCTCGTAGGTGTGCGCGAGCGGATCCTCGAAGCGCACGACCACCCAGCCGTTGGCGTTGGGCGTCCAGGTGCGCACCATCGCGAGCTCGGTCTGCTCGACGCCGGACAGATCGCGGCCGCGAGCGATGACCACCCGACCGGGGCTCATCGGCGTCGGAGTGCCGGCGATCTTCACCTCCTGGCCGGAGACCGGCGTGGGGTCGGGCTCGCCGACCAACGTGAGCTGCTCGCTCTGCAGGTGCACGACCGTCGAGCGGCGCCGGAACTTGGTCAGGTGCTCGTAGCCGTCGAGGAACAGCCGCGTGCACTTGGCGGTGAGCGTGAAGTCGGCGCGCGAGGTCGGCGAGAGCTTGGTGACGCGATAGGCCTCGACCTGCGTGCGATCCTGCAGGCACACCCAGCCGTTCTCGACCAGCTTGGGGTACTCGCGATCGAGATCGATCACCCCTTGCTTGGGGTTCTTGTCCAGGTACAGCCCAGTGGTCGCGTCCTCGCCCAGATCGAAGTTGGGCCACTGCGCACGAAACACGAGGGGGTCGACGCTGATGCGCCCGCCGAACGCGATCTTGATCGAGTCGCTCATCGCCCGGAAGTCGGGCGCGTTGTGGCCGAACAGCGAGCCGCGATCGCGAAACACGAACGCCTGCACGTCGATGTCGGCCGGCGGCGTGCCCGGATCACCGAGCTTGCGATCGAGCGTGACCTTGGTGCGGTTCTCGACCGAGTCGATCTCGACGGCGGCGACCTGCCGCAGATCCCAGCGCTCGCTCAGCTCCGCGCCGGTGGTCTGGCTGCGCTGCTTGCCGGTCACCAGCAGGGCATCGCCGACGCTCAGGCGCGTGGCGATGCCCTCGAAGTAGAGCACGCCCAGCTGGCGATCGAACACCTGCGGCCGGGTCGGGGTCGCGCGCAGGCGGTTCCACTCGGGCCGCGCCTCGATGGTCTCGGTGATCTCGAAGGTCTGCGGGCGCATGACCTCGGCTGGACGATCGAGGTTGGGCGCCGCGGTCGGGATGCTCAGCGCCGCGCTGCCGGCCGGGATCGTCACGCTCTTCGGTCCGTTGTCGGAGTCGTCGATCGTGAACGCCAGCGACGTGCTGGCCGCGACCCCGGGGCTCGGCGAGTAGCCGATCGCCTTGGCCAACGCGAACACCGACTCGCGCAGCGTGGCGGTCGGCAAGAAGCCCTCCTGCACGTGGCGCTCGTCGTAGAAGGTCAGCACGTCGAGCGCACACGCCCAGGCGTCGAGCAGCGCGATGGTCTCGTCGTCGGTCGAGCGCGTGCGCAGCTGCTGGAGCGGACGCGTGGCGGTGACCGGATCGCCGTTGGGCGGGACGATCTGCTTGCTGAGCTGCGCGAGCATGCTCTGCAAGAAGCTCGTGTGCGTGCCGACGCGGTAGGGCAGGGTGGTGCGGCCGGGCGGGCAGCCCCGTGGCGGTTGCTGTTGCTCGCTCATGCGCCTCCCTCCACGAAGAAGCGAATCCGGCCGTTGTCCGGCTGGTTCGGATCGTTGTCACAGCGGGCGATCTCGAGGCGGCCGATGCTGATCACGCCGCTCTCGATCTCGCCGTTCGCCAGCCGACCCCAGCGCTGGAACCGGTTGTCGTTGTCGGTCGGCAGCGCGCGCGGGGTCGCGTCGACGAAGCGCACGCCTTCGACCTGGGCCGCGCGGGCGATCACGTGGCTGAGGTAGACCGGCTGGCCGAAGCTGAAGTTGTCGGGGTGGAAGAAGCCGAGCTCGCCGACGCCGAACGCGGCCGCGAGCTCGGCCGCGACCACCGAGCGCAGGTGGCCCGAGTGCACGCAGACCGTCAGCGCGATGTCGAGCGGCACCCAGCGCGGGCCGGCGATCTCGAGGTCGTAGCCGGCCATGCGGAAGCGCTCGAGGTGGTGGTGGAGCTCGGCCTCGAACGCGGCGTCGACCGGGCGGCCGCCGACGCGATCGATCGCGAGGAACACGGTGTTCCAGCTGCCGGTCCAGCGCATGGTCGCGACCGCACGCTGGACCTCGGGGTGGCGACCGGCGACCTCGGCCCAGTCTTCGAGCGTGACCGCTCGCTCCTGGCGGAGGAAGGCTCGCGGGGCGTAGAGCTTGACCTCGCCGGTCGGCTCGGGCTCGGTGCCGCCGCTGGCCGGCAGCGGGTTGCGAAGCGAGCGGATCGAGGCGGCCAGCGGCGCGTCGATGTTCGGCTCGGCGATCAGGTGCGCGATCGCATCGGCGCCGACGTTGCCACGGGTGCCGCGACCGAGCCGATAGCTGGTGACGAAGGTGCTGCTCGAGGCCGGGCGCCGACCGTTGACGTCGTCGCCGAAGCGCAGCCACACGCGGCCGTCATTCTCGAGCTCGACCACGAACTCGCGCGCCGAGCTGTCGCTGGCCAGCAGGTCGTGGGCGGGCGTCCAGATCTCACCCTCGCCGGTCATGCGGATGATCGGCAGCGCCGCGCGAGGGTCCTGACGGAGCAGCGCGCCAGCCGAGGCCGAGGCCCGGGCCTCGAGGCTCAGCGGCTCGCAGAACGACAGGTTGCGCTCGTTGAGCTCGATCCGCGAGCGGCCGTCGACGCCGAAGGGTCGCTGCGCGAGCGCTTGCTCGCCGACGTAGGCGCGCCCGTGATCGACGAGCACCAGGTTGCTGCGAGCGACCGCGCTGGCCTGACCGCCGCGGCGGATCGGCAGCTCGAAGGGCAGCGCGTCGTCGGGGTCCCACTCGACCTCGACCACGTCGACCGGCAGCAGCCCGTCGGGCGTCGACGGCGAGACGTGGGTCAGACGAACGATGTGGCGGCGCTCGGGCGACGCGTCGGCGACCGCACCGGTCTCGGGGCTGCGGACCTCTTCGAGCACCAAGAAGTCGCCGGGCGCGAGCGCGAGCGCAGAGGCGCCGCCGGGATCGACCAGCGCGACCCCGGTCGATCCGATCGGCAGATCGAAGTCGTCGTCGCCCCAGGTGTGCAGCTCGATCTGGTTGTGCGCGGCTCGAAGCGTGCGGACCGGCAGCATCAGCTCGAACACCTCGGGCACCTGCGAGAGCACCTCGTCCTGCGACTCGCTGCGCACGACCGCGGGCGTGTCGGGCACGGCGGTCAGGAAGCGCGTGCCGGCGGGCAGCAGCGGGGCATTCGGGGCTTCGACGAAGCTCTGCGACGCGGCGATCTCGAGGTGCACGAACACCCGGGCGTTGCAGCCCTCGTGCATGCGGTAGTCGAGCAGCCGCGCGTGCCGACGCACCGACGAGCGCAGCCGTGCGGTGCCGAGGTGGGCCTCGGTCGCGACCGCGTCCTGAAAGTACGCGAGCTCGTCGGCCGCGTGGGCGAGCAGCTCGACCATCGCCGTCTGCAGCAGCGCAGGCTCGCGGCTGGGCTCGCTCGGCAGCAGCAGCGCCATGCGATCGAACATCAGGCGCCGGAAGCCGGAGAAGTCGCGGGCGAGATAGTCGAGCTCGGGCTCGCGGGAAACGGTCGAGGTCTGCGAGCCGTCGCGGCAGTCGAAGTCGTTGGGGCAGTCGACCTTGACCGAGAGCTCGACGCGATCGAGCCGACGATCGAAGCCGACCGGCGGCTGCTCGGAGCCCGGCCCCGAGCACAGGCGCAGCGTGTAGCGGGAGAAGTCGCCGCGGACCTCGACCAGCGCGATGATCCACTCGGTGGGCGAGTCGAGCGAGCCGGCCAGCGACGCCAACCACGCGCGCTGGGCCAGCGCCAGCTCGGTGTCGCCGGGCACCGCGAGCGGACCGCCCGGCGTCGCGAGCTGGTCGGCCCGTCGCGCCCAGCGGATCGCCGGATCGATCACCCGCACGCCGCCGCGCAGCTCGAAGTTGCTGGCGTTCAGGTTGACGAGCCCGTTGGAGAACAAGAAGCGCACCGCGAGCACCCGCTGGCGCAGATCGGCGGGCATCGTGTCGCGGTCGTGCACGACCACGTAATCGAGCGCGTTGATCCAGCTGGCCGGGTTGCCGGTCTGCTCGAGGAGCGCCTGTCGGCGCCGGGGGTTGTCGTAGCGGGACTCCACGCCAGGCTCCAACTCAGGCGATCGGGAACACGCCCGTCCTTGGTTCGCGCTCGCCGACATGGCGATAGCGGATGGTCACCAGCAAGGTCGCGTCATCGGTCTCGACGCCGACATCGATCACCTCGATCCACGCCGCGAGCCACTGCTGCAGCGCGCCGCGGACCAGGTGTTGGGTTGCGGTCAGGATCTGCTCGCCGGCCGGGGCGAAGGTCAGCTCGCGCACCGCCGTGCCGAAGTGAGGCTGGCGCACGCGCTCGCCGGGGACCGTGGCCAGCACCTGCTCGATCAGCTCGCGCACATGCGCGGCACGATCAGCCGGCTGCGCGGTCCGACCGGTGCGATCGATTCGGTAAGGGAAGCTCATCGCCATCGCTCACATCCCTTTCACGCGCGGGCTCGGGCTCGCGATCACGGGTCCTTGCGGCGCCTGCTCGGGGCTCTTGCACAGGCCGACCGAGCTGCTCAGCAGCGCCGGCTGACCGGACAACTTCACGCGCACGGCCGGGGCGGTCCACTGGATGGTCACGCACGGCGACGGCTTGGGCCCAGGCAGTTGGAAAGGACAGCCCGCGACCATGCCGACGTCGGCGACCGTCAGCGCCGGCGCGCTGCCGATCAGCACGCGCACCTGCGAGGGCACGTGCGTGGCCTTGGCCCCGTGCGGGCACTGCATCGGCGTGTTGAGCTCGAACAACGGTCCCGGCATCACATCACCTCGAGCGCTCCGTTGTTGATGTTCACGCGCGCAGGGTCGAGCTTGATCGACGCCGCGCCGACGGTGATCTCGATCCCGGTCGGCCCGAGCGTGACCGTGCACGGCACCGGAGCGGCCGGCGGCAGCACCTGCAGCTTGATGCCCATGATGTCGTCGAGCGTGAGCTCGGTCGCGAGCGTCTTGATCGTGCGGGTGGTCGGCAGCATCGCGTTGGGCGGACCCTGGCCGATGTCCCAGAAGCCGCCGGTCCAGATCGGTCGATCGGGGTTGCCCTGCTCGAACTCGACCCACACGTTCGCGCCGATCGTCGGCAGCATGAAGAAGCCCTCGAGCATGCCGGCGAAGGGCAGGCACGGCATCGCCCAGCTGATCACCGGCCCGAGCACGTGCGGACACAGGACCTGCAGGCGGCCCATCTTCTGCGGGTCGATGTTGTTGACGACCTTGCCGCGGTACTTGCCGAAGTACTCGGTCATGGAATCACCGCCGGGACGCTGGAGATGGTGCCTTCGCGCTCGAGGTTGAACGACTGCTTGTGACTGCCGGGGCTGATCGTGTGGGTCACGCTCTTGACGTACCAGAGCCCGTCGAAGCTGAGCCCGACCCCGCGCACGCCGACGAGCTCGCGCGCGCGGAGGATGGTTCCGTAGGCGCCGACGTCGAGATCGCCGGACGCCGAGACTGCGGTGGCCGAAGCCTTGGATGCCTCGGCGATCGCCTTGACGTAGGCCTTGGCCACGTCGCCGCCGGAGTCGTCCTTGGGCAGCTTGAGCCGCTGCAGCGGCCAGTTGCCGTAGAACGCCGGCAACGCGGCCATCGGAATGTTGATCGGCATCCCGAGCACCGGCACCGGCGCTTGCGAGTACTTCTCCTGCACCACGCCCGCGACCATGTATGGCTTGTTGCCGTCGTGGGTGAACGAGATGCTGCCGAGGTTGCTGGCCGAGCCCACCCGAAACGAGAGGGCCTTCTGCGGGTTGGGGATCCGAAATGGCGGGCCCCAGTACGCGAGGTTCTGCATCGGCGCCGGCCCGGCCTGCACCCAGAACACGTAGCCGTAGTGCGAGGCGAGCCGGGTGAGGTAGTCGAAGTCCGAGCCGTCGCCGACCTTGGCCGGATCGGTGACCATCGGCGGGATGTCGGACGGCGGCGGGATCGCGATCGGCGTCACCCCGAAGATCGCGTACTTGGCCAGGATCGCGTAGACGATCGCGAGGTCCGGCATGCCGATGTAGGGGAATTTCTGCTCGATCAGCTCCATCATCACCGAGATGTCCTGCCCGGTGACGCTGACCTTGCTGCCGTTGGGATCGGCCGAGGGTGAGAGCTGGACGTTGGTGATGATCCCGTCGCTCAGCACCCACGGGAATCCGTCGATGGTCGAGATCACGACCGCGCGCATGCCCGGCTTGAGCAGCTGGGTGATCAGCGGCGGATAGTCGACCACGCCGATCAGGTGATCGCGACCGGTGCGAAAGCTGAGCTGAAAGCCGTTGCGCCCGCTGTCCGAGGTCTGCACGCTGACCTGCTCGAGATTGGCCATCAGCTCCGCGGGCGCAGGCACCGGGATCGTCGGTCCAATCAGCAGGGTCAGGAAGTTGCCGAGCATGGCGGTCCTCGGGGATCAGATCGGGGAGGGGATCTTCAGGCGACGGCCCGGCGTCGCGACCAAGTCGGTGGGATCGAGCGCCTCGTTGGCGTCGGCGATCCGCCACCACGCGCCGGGGTTGCCGTAGGTGCGCGCGCAGATCAGATCGAGGCGATCGCCGTCCTGGACCGCGACCTCGGTCAGCACTCGCATCGCGTCGGGGCGCGGCAGCGTGCGCTTGCGGATGTATCGGATCTCGCGCCCGTCGGCGGTCACGAGCGTGTCGATCGGGCGGTCGGCGTAGCGGCTGTCGGGGTCGATCACGAGCGTCTCCTTAGAAGTTGATGACCTGCTGCGCCTGCAGGTTGCCGATCAGCGCCATCGCCTCGGTCCGCATCTTGTGGGCCAGCGCGATGCCGAACGCCGGGTGGGTCTGGCTGACGTCGTTCCAGTTGAGCGCGCGCAGACCCAGCGACACGCGAGCGCGCAGCGGGTTGAGGTTGCGATCGTGGGCCTCCTCGACGACCGAGAGCTCGGTGATCACGACCGGCATCACGCGCTTGGGTCCCCAGATGAACAGCGTCAGCTTGGTGGTCGGCGGGACGATCTCGATGGTGCCGAAGTTGAGCATCATCAGGCCGTCGAGCACGGCCGACGAGTGACGCGAGACCAGCTCCTCGAGCGCAGCCAGCCGCGGCGCGATGCCGTGGGTGTCGGCCTCGTCGCTCAAGCCGTCGGTCGCGTCGAGCTCGAGCTCGAGCTTGATCGACTCGTTGGGCGCATGGCCGATCTGCCCGGCCTCGGGGCCCGACACGCCGATCTTCAATTCGAACGAGCGCGTCAGCGTGTGCGGGTTGTACTGAAACGGCACCACCGCCAGCGGAGTCAGCGACTGGTAGTCGACGCAGACCAACGCGCCGCGCAAGGTCGTGGGCGAGCCCGGAAAGGTCGTCATGGTGTGGGCCTCCCGAGTGTGCTGCCAAGAGTGCTGCCAAGGGTGCTGAAGATCGCTTCGGCGATCGCCCGCCCGACCTGCTCGGGCGCGGCGTGGGGACTGAGCGCGAACGCGGCCTCGGCCTCGCGCGTGGGCTGCTGCGGCAGCGACGACGGCACGCCGCGCTCGGCCAGCAGCTCGACGAGCGTGCGCTGGACGGCGCCCGCGATCACATGGCGATGCGCGGCCGGAAACCCGACCAGCTCGAGCTCACCGATCGACAGATCGACGTTGCGGGGACTCATGCCTCGACCTCGCCTTCCGCCAGCCAGCCGCGGATCTCCGCAGGCGGCAAGCTGCGACCGAGCTTGGCGTACTCGATGCGTGCGGCCGCGAGCACGTGTCGCATCTCGATGCTCGCGCCATAGTTCGGGTGGACTCGGCCCGCGCCGTCGTCCGCGGCCAGGTACGCGGCGTTGCGGGCGATGCTGCGGATGTTGCCGCCCGCGACCGCGAGCCGAGCGAGCTTGCCGAGCTCGAGCCGCCCGAGCGGCGCACGCTTGGGGAAGATGGTCGCCCAGATCCGCTCGCGCTGCGGCGCGTCGGGGAACGGGAAGTCGATGATGAACTGCACGCGACGCAGGAACGCGTCGTCGATCGCCTTGCGCATGTTGGTGGTGAGGATCGCCAGCCCGCGATAGGCCTCCATGCGCTGCAGCAGGTAACTGACCTCGATGTTGGCGTGGCGATCGTGGCTGTCGCGGACCTCGGTGCGCTTGCCGAACAGCGCGTCGGCCTCGTCGAACAGCAGCACCGCGCCGCCGCCCTCGGCCGCGTCGAACACCTTGCGCAGGTTCTCCTCGGTCTCGCCGATGTACTTGCTGACCACCGCGCTGAGATCGATGCGGAACAGGTCGAGCTGCAGCGCGTTGGCCAGCGCCTCGGCGGCCATGGTCTTGCCGGTCCCGCTCGGTCCGGCGAACACCGCCGCGGTGCCCGAGCCACGCACGCCCTTGGCGTCGAAGCCCCAGCCGTGATGCACCTGCGCGCGCCCGCGGACCTGACTGACCAGCGCGTCGAGCATGCGTCGCGCGGTGTCGGGCAGCACCACTTCGTCGAGCGTCGCGCGGGCCTCCACGCGCTGCGCCAGCTCGGCCATCCGCGGTCGGGCGGACGCTCGGCAGGTGCTCCACAGCGCCGACTCGAGCTTCGCGTCCTCGACCCCGACGACCTGCCGGCAGGCCTCGTGGATGGCCTCGGGCTCGAGGCAGAACTGCGCGGCGAAGCGCTCGACGCAGAGCTGCTGCGCGCGCGAGCCCAAGCCGGTGTGCCAGAGCTCGATCCGATCTTCGAAGCTCGGCTCACCGACGTCGATGCGGACCGCCTCGGCGGCGAACGGCGGCTCGGCGCCGATGATCACCCGCGGACCTTCGAGTCGACGCACGAAGTCGGCGACCACGAAGTCCTGGCCGGGCGCGGCGCTGTGGCCGAGCACCACGAACAAGGCCACCGGCGCGAGCATGGCCTCGCGCTGCCACAGCCGCGCGAGCTCGTCGCGCTCGTTGGCCTCGGCGGGGATCAGCGCGGCGTCGAGTCGCCACGGTCGCAGGCCAGCTTCGTGCGCAGCCGCGGCCGCGAGCGCCAGCGCGCGACCGGGCTGATCGGTGACCAGCTGCACATGCTCGCTCGCGCTGCGGCCCAAGCTGTCGGCCACACGCGGGACCACGCCGCGCAGCGAGGGCGCGACCTCGATCGGGATCGCGACCGGAGCCAAGCGCCGCGCCAGCGCGACGTCGAGCTGATCGTGCCCGAGCAAGCCATGCAGCACGCGCTCGTCGATCCGCAGCGATCGCTGGCTGAGCACCTCGCCGTCGCCGAGCGTGAGCAGCCGTCGCCCTCGCAGCGGACCCTCGGGCAGCGTGGCGCTCCAGTGCGGGCTCGGCAGACAGGCGATCGCCAGCTCGAAGCTCGGCCACGGTCGGCTCGCGTCGCCCAACGTGGCGCACAGCCGATCGACGCCCGGCTGCAGCTCGACGGCGGCGCACAGCAGCAGGATCGCCGTCTCGAAGCTCGACAGCTCGCACGCCGCGATCAGCTTCGCCAGCGCGCTCTCCCTCGGGATCGTCGGCGTGAACCCGGCCTGGATCGTCGCGCGATCGCTGGCGACCTTGCGCAGGTACTCGATCAGCTCCGCGAGCGCGCGCGCGACCACCTGCTGCTCGCGCAGCGCAGCATCGCCGGCCCCCGAGGGCACCGCGGACGGGTTGTTGGCCGCGCTCGTGATCGCCAAGCTCTGCCCAGCGCCCGGCTTGCGACCGCGCTTGATCCTCCGATTCACGGCACCGTCACCTTGGGTGAGTCGAAGGTCCCGCCGGCACCGACCACCAGCTGGCTGACCGCGCCGTCGATGCGCACGCGCAGCAAGTACTCGCCCGCGGCCAGGGTCGGAAATGCGAACACCAGCTCGCTGCCGTCGATCGCAAACTCGGTGCGCTCCTGCTGCGTGCCGCCGGCCAGCGGATCGAGGATCAGCGAGACATCTTGATCGGGACC
>DATLLB010000168.1:0-10875 GCA_035538075.1 Enhygromyxa sp. | reverse complement strand
GTGATGGAGATGGCGATGGCGACGGCGACGGCGATGGGGACGGCGATGGCGATGGCGATGGCGATGGCGATGGCGACGGCGATGGCGATGGCGATGGCGATGGGGAGGGCGATGGCGATGGCGATGGCGATGGCGACGGCGACGGCGATGGCGACGGCGATGGCGACGGAGACCGCGTCTTCGACTGCGCGAACCCGATGTGGCAGCCGGACGACTTCGATCACGTGATCGACGTCGGCCCAGGTCATCCCTACGAGACGCCCTCGGACGTCGAGTGGGAGAACATCTTTGCCAACACGCTGATCCGCATCCACTGGCGGCCCGAGCCCTACCGCGACAAATGGGTGATCAACCGCAGCGGCGGCGGCAACACGCCAATCGTGGTCCTCGGCGTGCCCGAGAACGGGCAGCTGCCGATGATCTCGGGCGACGGCGCGGTGACCCGACCGCAGCTCGACTTCTGGAATGAGAATCGTGCGGTGATCAAGGTCGGCGGCGCGAGCGTGCCGAACAGCGAGGACCCGGGCAACGTGTGGATCGAGTGCCTCGACATCGGTCACGCCAAACCCGGCTATTTCTTCACCGATGCGGCCGGCGAGCAGCAGGAGTACATCTCGAACGCGGCGGCCATCTATGTCGAGATTGCCCACGATCTCCACATCCGCAATTGCGAGCTGCACGACACCGGCAACGGCCTGTTCACCGCCTCGCAGTCGCAGAACGTGCTGGTCAGCGGCAACTACATCCACGACAACGGCAACGTCGACAGCATCTACGAGCACAACAGCTACACCGAGAGCCGCGGCATCACGTTCGAGTACAACCACTATGGACCGCTGTGTGAGGGCTGCCTGGGCAACAACCTCAAGGATCGCTCGGCCGGCACGGTGATTCGCTACAACTGGATCGAAGGCGGCAATCGCCAGCTCGATCTGGTCGAGACCGATCACCAGGAGGTGCTCGACGATCCGCGCTACTCGACCACGTTCGTGTACGGCAATGTCTTGGTCGAGGGCGACGGCCAGGGCAACAGTCAGATCATTCACTACGGCGGCGACAACGGCGACGAGAGCTGGTATCGCAAGGGCTGGTTGCACCTCTATCACAACACCGTGGTCTCGACCCGGCAGGGCAACACTACCTTGGTGCGGCTGTCGAGCGAGGACGAATCTGCCGATATTCGTAACAATGTGATCTACGTGACCGCGCCGCCGAGCAGCCTCGCGCTGACCACTGGCAGCGGCGCCGCGGTGCTGATCGACAACTGGCTGCCTGCGGGCTGGGTGGATACCCACGACGTGCTCACCGGATCCCTGACCGACATGGGCAACGTCGAGGGCAGCGAGCCGGGCTTCGCCGATCTCGACGGGCAGGACTTTCATCTGGCCGACGGCTCCGCGTGCGTGGATCAAGCCGGCGATCTGCACGTCGACGCCGAGCCGGTCGAGCGGCAGTACGTCGCGCCGCAGAGCTCCGAGCCGCGGCCCGAGAGTGGGCCGCCGGACATTGGCGCGTTCGAGCGCTAAGCCAGCTTGCGACTACTCGCCAGGTACGCGACCGCCCCCACGCCCGCGCAGCTGAGCGCGACCGGCATCGACACCCACCCGGCAGGCCACCAGCCGCCCATGAATTGCTCGGCCCCGACCGCCAGGTGGATCAACCACACCCCGCTGCCGACGATCATCGAGACCAGCGCCGCTCGTTCGCCGCCGCGCGTGCTGTAGAGCCCGATCATCAAGGGCACCAGCAACGACACCAAGCCCGACGCGTAGCCGCTCTCGAGCAGCGAGTACGCGCTCTCGCCCAGCAGCGCGGTGCCGAGCGACGCGAGGCCGATGATGACCACGCAGATGCGGTTGAGCAGCAGCAGATCGATCCCCCGCGCGTCGAACCACTCCTTCCAGGTCGGCCACAGCAGGTTCTGCGCGAGCACGCTGGCCGGCGAGAGGATCGAGCTGTCGATCGTCGCGAGCACGGCCGACATCACCACCAAGGTGAACAGCACCGCCATGCCCGGCGACAGGAAGTAGTTCGTCAGGGTCGTGAGGGTCGACTGGCCGGGCGCGCCGGGGATCAGCACGTCCGTGGCGAGCCCCATCACGACCGGGACCGCGCCGATCGTCAGATAGGCAATACCCGCCAGGTGGCAGGCCCACTTGGCGGTCAGCACGTTGCGCGAGGCGAAGATGCGCTGCGCGAGATCCTGGCTGGGCAGATTGCCGAGCGCGCCGATCGTCATGACCCCGAGCCAGCCGACCAGCTCCTCGGCGTTCTCGCGCGGCAGCAGGATCTTCTTCTCCTCCGGCATCGTCGCCCACAGCTCGACCACGCCCGCGGTGATCGAGCCGTCACCGAGCGCAGAGAAGATGTTGAAGGCCATGATCATCACGCCGATCATGACCAATGAAATCTGCGCGGCGTCGGTCAGCGTGACCGACCACAGCCCGCCGATCAGCGTGTACGCGGTCCCAACCACCGCGACCACGACCAGCGCGATCGTCAGCGGCATGCCGAACAGGATCTCGAACATGCTGGCCAGCGCGATGTACTGCGCCGCGATCCAGCCGAAGTAGCCGGGCACCATCAGGATCGCCGACCAACGCTCCGCCTGCGCACCAAAGCGACGCCTGAAGAAGTCGCTGAGCGTCAGCAGCTTCATCTCGTAGAGCGGCCCGGCCAGCCACCAACCCGCGAGAATCAGGCACATCCCCGCGCCGATCGGCTCGAGCGCTGCCATCCGCAGACCACCTGCCCGGACCTCGTCGGTCGCGGTCAGCAGCACGCCCGCGCCGAACCACGTCGCCAGCAAGGTTGGGAACGCGAGCATCAGCGGCAGGCGGCGGCCGGCGACCAGGAAGTCCTCGGTCGAGGTGACCTTGCCGCGCGACCACCATGAGATCGCCAGCATCACCACCGTGTAGAGGATCACGGCAACTGCGAGCAGTGTCTGAAGGTCCGAGTCCACTGGCGGCCGCGATGGTAGTCGCGCGCCAACCGACGCACCACGATCTTCAGAGATCGCCGCAGACCCGCCGCGGGCTCCCCTCCGGCGGGCCGCGCGTCGACGCGCGAGCACCCGCATGCTCGCGGCACGCAGCTTGCTGCCGATGCTGCCGTGACCACCCCCCGCCGCAGCCGTGCGCCAGCCCGGCGATATGACAAGTTCCTCGACTCTCTGCGCGCGAGCCTGTGGTTCCGCCCGGCGCTGTGGATGACCGCATTCTCCGGGCTCGCGCTCGGGCTGGTCGCGTTCGACACCTGGCTCGATCAGCGCCTCGATCCGCAGGACATTCCCCGTCTCCTTCGCAGCCACCCCGACGACGCACGCGCGCTGCTCGGGGCGATCGTCGGGGCCATGCTGACGGTGGTCTCGCTGGGGTTCTCGATCGTGATGGTCGCGGTCGTGCAGATGAGCAACGCCTACTCGCCTCGGCTGCTGCGGCTTTACATTGCCGACGAGCGCAACCAGCATGTGCTCGGCATCCTGCTCGCGACGTTTCTATATAGCTTGATCGTGCTGCGCTCGGTCCGACAGTCCGGCTTTGCGCCTACGGTTGCGACGAACGTGGGCGTGCTGCTCGCGATCTTCGCAACCATCGCGCTGATCGCTTTTCTGCATCATGTCCCGCAGTCGCTGAAGGTCAATTCGATCATTCACCTGATCCTCGAGCGCAGCGAAGCAGAGCTCGATCGCGCGTTCCCACACGCAATCGGCATCGGGTGCGAGCCAGCGGACGAGCCGGCGGACGAGCCCGTACGCATCACCGCCTGGCGCTCGGGGTACGTGCAGATCTTCGACATCGACCCGCTCAGCGAGCCCAAGCTCAGCGGGCCCATGGTGATACGCATGCACTGGCGAATGGGCGACTTCGTGCTCGAGGGCACGCCCTTCGCCAGCGTGCGCGGGAGCTTTGCAGGCCGCGATCGCAAGGCGCTCGAGCGTTCGTGCGTGATCGGGACCGAGCGAACCATGCGGCAGGATCCCGGGTTTGGGACCCAGCAGCTGACCGACATTGCCCTGCGCGCGCTCTCGCCTGGGATCAACGATCCGACCACCGCGTGCGCGGCGATCGATGCGTTGACGGTGCTGCTCGCCAAGCTGGCCACGCGCGAGCGCGTCTCGTCGTGGCGCTGCGATCGCTCGGGCCGCATTCGCGTGCACTTTCGGACGGTGACGTTCGCCGAATTGGTCGAGACGAGCTTCATGCGAATCCTGGTCTACGGCGCCCAGGAGATCCAGGTGGTGCTGCGACTGATCAGCGCGTGTGAGCAGCTGCGTCATGTCGTCGGCCCCCCGCAGCAGGCGACGCTGCGCGAGCTGCTGCAGGCAGTGCATCAGCGCGCGCGCGAGCAGCTGAGCATCGACGCCCATCGCCGGACGCTCGCGCAGGAGCTCGCGCGTGCGCACGCGAGCTTCGACGCTCGGACTTGAAGCACTTTGCATGGGCGCGCCGGGTCGGCCAAGCTCGACGAGTGGCGCCCGGCGACGAGCTCTTGGCTGCGATCCTCGCGAATCCGCAAGTCGATGAGCACCGCCGCGTCTACGCCGATTGGTTGAGCGAGCGTGGAGACCCGCGCGGGGAGTTCATCCTGCTGCAGCTGATGGAGCACGACCGACGTGCGACCAAGCTCAGTCGCGAGCGGGCGCGGCAGCTGATCCGGATGCACGCGAAGGCGTGGCTCGGCCCGCTCGACCATGTGCTCGATCGCAAGAGCGTGGTGTTCGAGCGCGGGTTTCCGATCCGTGCGGTGTGCAAGCCCGGGCTGCGCAAGCCCGAGCGCTACTTCGGCGAGCCGAGCTGGGCGACCTTCGAGCACCTGAGCGATCCGCCGCTCGCGTTGCTGCGCCAGCCGAATGTCGTCGCGCTGCGATCGATCAGCCTGCACCGCGATCAGGTCCAGCAGTTGCTCCGCGATCCGCAGCCGCTGCCGAACGTCGCTGCGCTGGAGGTGCGCGGCTCCAAAGGTCAGCACGCGGTGATCATCGGTGAGGAGCGGCAGCTCTACGAGCGCAGCACGTGTCTGCCGGAGCTGGCCTCGCTGCGTCTCGTGCATTTTCAAGTCGGGATTGCGCAGAGCTGGTATTGGGCCACGCAGCTGGGCAAGCTGCGCCGTCTCGGATTTCTCGCGGCGAGGATCCAGCCCGTGGGATTGTGGGCACAATGGTTGCGACAAATGTCGATTGCGCTCGAGTCGTTGACGCTCGGCGACGCGGAGCTCGAGATCACGCTCGCTGCTGGCGAGGCCAACGAGTGGGATCGGGCCACGCTGCGCTTGCTCGCGATCTCGCCCGAGCATGACCGGGTCCACGAGCACCTCGAGCACTTGCGCGCCCGCGGAGTCACGCAGATCGCGATCGAGGATCTGTCGCGTTAGGGTGCGTCAGCGCTGGCGCAGCAGCCACGCGGCCGCGCGAGCGATGCTGCCGAACATCCTGCACGGATATCCCGGCCGGTTCAGTCGCAGCGAGAGACCGCCAATCAGCCGCGCCGGAATCGAGGGTGTGACGATCGCCAGCGCAGCGATCCAGCGCCGCGCCTCCTCGCTCGCGTAGTACTCCCGCACGCCCGGCTCGGCGCGATACGGCGCGGCGATCTCGACCAGCAGCCGCTGCTTGGCCCCGTCGGCGAGCTGCTCGAACAGGCGCATGTTGGCCTTCGCGTCGTCGAGCGTGAGCGTCCCGGGCGTGATCACGGATTGCACGATGATCCCGTCCTCGCGCACGTAATATTCCGAGGTACGCGTTTGCGAGACTGGCCGGACACCCGATGTATCGGCGCTCACTCGCGTCAAGCTAGCAGATCCGAGTCACACTTTGTGATGAGGGCAACGCAGCACCGGGAGGCGCGGATACTTGGGCCAGCTCGGTAGCGTCTCGGACACTGCACAGCGCCAGAACTCCGAGCCCTTGCCGCTGACGATCCGCCGCGCGTGCACGCAGGTCGCACACAGGCCCGGATTCATCCGCTCGCGCCCTCTACCTTCGATGGCGGCAGGATCAACTTCTCTTCCTGGGCCAGCATTGCCAGCGCGACCGTCATGCGAGCGGCGAGCATCGAGCGACCGGAGAAGGTGCCCTTCCGCAGCACGTAGCCGCCGACTACCAGCGCGAGCCCCCACAAGATCGTGGCCGCCCAGGCCAGCTTGAACATGCCCCACAGCACCAGCCCGGTCAGGCCGGCGCCGAACCACAGCCGCAGCGTGAGCTTGGCGTGATCGAGGGCCGGCTTGGCTGCGTCGACGGCGGTTCGACTGATGCGCAGCTCGAACTCGCCGTCGTGGATGCGCAGCGCGATCTGATCGCGAGGAATGCTCAAGAAGCGCAGCGTGGGCAGCAGCGCCTTGACCATCTGCTTGTCGCGCAAGATCGTGCGGCCGCGAAAGACGATCGAGCGATCGGCGGGATCGTCGAGCACCATGCCGGCCTTGAATCCGGCGGTGAACAGCTCGAGCTCGACCTCGCCGATCTGCTCGGCCGCGAGCCCGGCCTCGCGCGCGGCCGCGAGCCGCAGCTCGTGTTCGTCGCCGCGCCAGGGTGTCGCGTCGTCGAGCTTGCTGATCGCCTTGCTCTCGCCCTCGGGTTTGGGCATGCGCTCAGGCCTGCTGCGGGACGTCGTAGAAGTTGGGATAGCGGGCCATCATCGCGGTCGCGACCGGGCCGGGCACGAACTCCTGGAAGGGTCCGCCGTGGCTGGCGATCTCGCGGATCAGCGAGGACGAGATGAACTGCTTGCGCGGCTCGGGGATCAAGAACACGGTCTCGACCGCAGGCTCGAGCTCGCGGTTGGCCAGCGCCATCTGGAACTCGGGCTCGAAGTCGCCGGCCGCCCGCAAGCCACGGACGATCACCCGCGCGCCGATCTTGCGACAGAAGTCGATCATCAAGCCGCTGTAGTGCGCAGCGCGGGCGTTCTCGATGTGCGCGAGGCTGCGTTCGATCATCTCGACGCGGGCCTCGAACGTGAAGAAGCCCGGCTTGGTCGGGTGATGGCCGACCGCGACCACGACTTCGTCGAACAGCCGGGCCGCGCGCTCGACGATCTCGAGGTGGCCGAGCGTAATCGGATCGAATGATCCCGGGTAAACGGCGATGTACCGGTGCTCGGGCCTTGATTCGCTCACCGCCGCAGTATACTTCCGGGCCATGCGCTCGTCGTCCGTTCGCACCGTGACGCTCGTGTTGGCCGCCTTCGGGCTCGCTCCTGCTGTCGTGTTTGGCCTCGGCTGCGGTCCCACGGAGCAGCCCGCGCCCGTGAAGCTCGAGAAGGCGACGCCCTTCGACCGCGGGGCCAAGAAGCGCGAGCGGGATCCCAACGACCCGATCCGCAACCCGGCCGTCGAGAGCCCCGCGGGTCGTGACGGTGCGCAGATCCCCGACGCCGAGATCGACGCGGCGCTCGCCGAGGCGGCCAAGTTCGCCGAGATCAAGGACGTCGCGCAGGAGCGGGTCATCCTCAGCAAGTGCGCCAACAAGACGCCGGCGAGCGCACGCTGTGATGGTCGCATGGGCCTGTCGATGATCGGCGGCAAGAACCGCCGGGCCGAGGCGCTCTACTATCTGCGCGAGGCCGCCGTGGTCGACGATCCCAAGGCCGACGGCGAGCTGTACATCCGCATCGGTGAGGCGCTCGGGCAGCACAGCCAGTTCGAGCCGGCGATCTCGGCGATGGACAAGGGCATCGCGCGGGACGCTTCGGCGGAGAATTTGTATGCGTTCGGTCGGCTGCTCTCGCTCGTGCCCGATCGCCTCGGCGACAGCGCCGATCGCATCGCGGAGGCGCGCGGCAAGGACGATCGCATCGAGTGGCTGTACGAGGAGGCGGTGATCCGCGGGCAGATTCCGGTGCGCGAGGAGGCCCAGCGATCGCTCGAGTTGTTCGTGGAGTACGGCAAGCGGGCCGAGTCGCTGGCACCCGAGACGCTCCCGGCTCCGCCGGAGTCGCTCGGGCCCCGCATGGCCGAGCTCGAGTTGCTGGCCAAGCGCTACCCCACGCAGGCGGAGTACGACAAAGCCAGGGCCGCGGCAGGCGGCGCAGCGCCCGAGCCCGCGCCCGAGCCAACCCCGAGCGACGCCGAGCCCGAGCCCAGCTGATGGATCCGGTCCCAGCCGAGTTGCTGCTGCACTGGGGGCTCGAAGGGGCGCACGCGCGGGCGATCGGCAATGGGCTGATCAACCGAACCTTCGAGGTGATCGACGCCCGCGGAGATCGGACGATCCTGCAGCAGGTCAACCCGCTGTTCGATCCGGGCATTCATCACAACATCGTCGCGGTGACCGAGCACCTCGCGAGCAAGGGCGTGGCCACGCC
Organism: Enhygromyxa sp.; assembly: GCA_035538075.1. Lineage (GTDB taxonomy): Bacteria > Myxococcota_A > Polyangia > Nannocystales > Nannocystaceae > Plesiocystis. Next base: position 2,566 of record DATLLB010000168.1, on the reverse strand, counting down.
GAGGTTGGTGCCCACGCGCGAGGGGCAGGTCTGGGTCGAGCATGAAGGGCGAGTGTGGCGATTGCAGAGCGCGATCGCAGGGGTCAGCTTCGACGCACTGACCGGCGCCGAGCAGGCTCGCGCCGCGGGCGAATTCGTCGGTCGCTGGCACGCGGCGCTCGAGGATCTCGAGCACGAGTTCGTCGCGCGCCGGCTTGGCGTTCACGACACGCCGGGACACCTCGCGAATCTGCGAGCGGCGCTGGAGGGCTGCGAGGAGCACCGGTTGTATGCGGAGGTTGAGCCGCTCGCCCGCACGCTGCTCGACACCGCAGCGCGCCTCGATCCGCTGCCGGACACGCCCGAGCGAGTCGCCCACGGCGACTTGAAAATCAGCAACTTGATGTTCGCGGGCGAGCAGGCGCTCGCGCTCGTGGATCTCGACACGGTCGCGCCGATGATCCTCGGCTTCGAGCTCGGCGATGCCTGGCGGTCGTGGTGTAATCGTTCGACCGAGGATCAGCCGCAGGCGAGCTTCAATCTCGGGCTGTTCGAGGCCTCGCTGGCGGGCTGGCAGGCGGGGTTCGGGGCCCAGCTCGCGGCGGCGGAGCGGCACTCGTTGTTGCTCGGGCCCGAGTGGATCAGCCTGGAGCTGGCCTGTCGCTTCGCCGCGGACGCGCTGTTCGAGCGCTACTTTGGCTGGAATGCGGCGAAGTTCGCCACGCGAGGGGAGCACAACCTCGCGCGCGCGCGCGGGCAGTGGTCGCTGCATCGGGCGATCGTCGCCACGCGTCCGCAGCGTGAGGCGCTGCTGGGACTGCGCTGACCGAGATCAGGGCGCGGCTTCGGTCACCAGCGCGTGAACCATCGGCGCCGCGCGGCACTGCCAGTTGAAGCTGCGCAGCTGGCCGATCTCGCCGAAGTTGGCGGTCCCGAGCGTCAGCGCTTCGGTCGCGGTCGCGAGCTGGGGATCGGGCGAGCCAGGATTCAGCTGCTGATCCCACCACAGCGCGAGCGCGAGCACGTAGGCCGACTCGCCCCAGTGCTCGTCGTAGTCGTCGATCTCGGACGGCCCATCGAAGGCCATCCAGTAGGTCGGCTTGCCGTCGTCGTCGAGGCCATGCAGGGCGATCGAGCGGCCGAGCGACGACAACATCTCGCCCGCGTCGGAATCGACGTCGCCGTCGCGCTCGCGCGCCCACACGTCGATTCCCTCGGCCAAGATGGCGCTCATCCACGGGCTGCAGCCCCAGGTCCCAAAGCCCTCGCCGTGGGCGGTCGCCGAGTGCATGAAGCAGCGCTCGCCGAGCGGCGGCGCGCTGCCGTTGGAGGGATCGTTGGCGAGCAGCTCGGCGTAGGCAGCCGCGGCCTCGTCGGCGAGATTGGCGAATTCCGCCGCTTGATCGTCGCTGACGATCTCGGCCCAGACGTAGCCGAGCAGCGCGAAGCCGGCGTTGCGCTCGGTCCAGAAGTCGTCGCCGCCTGCATAGCCCGGGCTCGTCCACATCGACGCGATCCGCTCGCCGACATCCTCGGCCCGCTCGCGGAAGCGGTCGTCACCCGTCAGCAGATAGTGGAATGCGAGACCCTGTGTATAGTGATACTTGAGGTCGTCCTGCTTGTCGGGCACCGGGATCTGCACCTGATCGCCGGTGCCGGTCATGCCCGCGAAATAGATGGCGGCTTCGATGTACGCCGCGCGCAAGGTCTCGAGGTCACCTTGCCGAGCGTGGCCGCGGTAGATCGCCGTTGGACGATCGTAGAGCCACACGTCCGCGCTCGCCTGCGCGGCCACGAACGCGTCGAGTCCCCAGGTCTGGTAGTCGCACAGCGTCGCCCAGGGATCGTCGGAGTCGCTCTCGAGATCGAGCGGACCGAACACGCGGCTCGACGACAACCACGCGGGATTGATCAACGTCCACACGCGCGGGCCCTCGGTGCCGTCGGGGACGACCAGCGTGTCCTCCACGGGGACCAGGCTCAGCGCATCGGTGGGCGCGCCTGCGAGATCGACGATCAGCTCGGTGTTCGCCACGTCGACGTCGAGCTGGATCTGCACGCTCCGCCACGCGCCCGAAGGCCAGCGCGAGAGGCCGCGCAGCGCGAGCGGCTGCGCCTCGCCACCGACGAGCACGGCGAGCTCGGGCGGATCGGCCGTCTCCGCGCCGTCGGGCAGCGGGAGCGCGAAGTTGATCCGCTGCATGCCGACCACGCCCCGTTGGGGGACGAGCTCGAGCTCGATCAGCGCGTCGCCGTCTCCATCGCCGTCGCCGGTCGGATCGCCGTCGCCCGTGGGGTCACCGTCTCCATCCCCGGTCGGATCGCCGTCGCCCGTCGGGTCACCGTCTCCATCCCCGGTCGGATCGCCGTCGCCCGTCGGGTCACCGTCTCCGTCCCCGGTCGGATCGCCGTCGCCGTCGCCATCCCCGGACGTGTCGTCGGACTCGCTCGCCGCGTCATCGTCGGCTGCGCCGTCGGTACAGCCGAACGGGGCTGCGAGCGTGGTTGCGAGCGCGAGCGGGCCTGCCACTCTTGCGCATGGTCTCGTTCAAGCTGCATCGACTCTCACCGCTCGCGCGAGTCATCC